>VEPB01000376.1 GCA_012026715.1 Methylococcaceae bacterium
CTTCTTGGCGGCGAGGGATCCGGCGATGGCCAGCACCGGCAGCGCCAGCCAATAGCGGGCGAACAGCATGGCCACGCCCAGCGCGGTGTTGTAAAAGGGCGTGTTGGCCGACAGCCCGCCGAACGCGCTGCCGTTGTTATTGCCGGCCGAGGAGAAGGCGTACAGCACTTCGCTGAAGCCGTGGGCGCCGGGGTTGAACACGCCGGCCCGGCCGGCGTCGGCCATCAGCGCCAGTGCGGTTCCGCCCAGCACCAGCAGTGGCGGGATCAGGATGACGAGGGCCGCCATCTTCATCTCGTAGGCCTCGGTCTTCTTGCCCAGGTATTCCGGGGTGCGGCCGATCATCAGGCCCGCCACGAACACCGCCACCAGGGCGAACATGATCATGCCGTAGAGTCCCGAGCCCACCCCGCCGAAGATCACTTCGCCGAGCTGCATCAGCCACAGGGGGATCATCCCGCCGAGCGGGGTGAAGGAATCGTGCATGGCGTTCACGGAACCATTGGATGCGGCGGTGGTAGCCACGGCCCACAGGCCGGAGTTGACGATACCGAAGCGGGTTTCCTTGCCTTCCATATTGCCCCCGGCCTGTTGCTCCGAGGCCGCCTGGTCGACGCCGAGCGCCGTCAGCGCCGGGTTGCCCTTTTGTTCCGCCGGCACCGTGACGAACACCAGCGCCACGAACACCAAGGTCATGGCCGCCAGGATGGTCCAGCCCTGGCGGGTGTCGCCGACCATGGCGCCGAAGGTGTAGCACAGCGCCGCGGGGATCAGCAGGATCGCCAGCATTTCCAGGAAGTTCGACAGCGGCGTGGAATTTTCCAGCGGATGGGCCGAATTGACGTTGAAGAAGCCGCCGCCGTTGGTGCCCAGTTGCTTGATGGCCACCTGGGAGGCCGCCGGGCCAACCGCGATGGTTTGTTCCGTCGCCTGCGCAGGTTCTGTGATCGGCTTGCCTTCCGCATCTTTCAAGGGTTGGCCGTCTGCTCCGGTTTTCGCCTGTTCGTAGCCCACCGGCTGGACCAGTTGAACAGTCTGATAGGGCTTGAAGGTCTGCACCACCCCCTGTTCCACCAGCAGCAGGGCCAGTACCAGGGACAAAGGCAGCAGGATGTAAAGGACGCTGCGGGTCAAATCGACCCAGAAGTTGCCGACGGTGTCGGCATTGCGGCGGCTGAAGCCGCGGATCAGCGCTACCAGCACCGCCATGCCGGCGGCGGCGGACAGGAAGTTCTGCACCGTCAGGCCCAGCATCTGGGTCAGGTAGCTCAGGGTGGTCTCGCCACCGTAGCCCTGCCAGTTGGTGTTGGTGGCGAAGCTGACCGCGGTGTTGAAGGCGGAGTCCGGGCCGACGGCGCCGAGGCCCTGCGGATTCAGTGGCAGCAGGTGCTGCAGCCGCTGCAGGACGTAGACCGCCACCGTGCCCAGCAGGTTGAAGATCAGCATGGCGATGGCATACCCGGTCCAGTGCATCTCCCGGTTCGGATCGACGCCGGCCAGGCGGTACAGCAGGGTTTCCAGGGGCGCCAGCCAGCGGTTGACGGCGGATTCGCCCTGGTAGATTCGCGCCATGTAGCCACCCAAGGGCTTGGCCAGGGTCAGCAGGACGATGAGGTAAAGGGCGAACTGCCAGTAACCGGTGTGCGGCATCAGAATTTCTCCGGATAGAGCAGGGCGGCGACCAGATAGACGAAGACCAGGCAAACCAGACCGCCGCTGAGCAGAAAGATGAAGCTCACTGGGACCTCCCGAGGCGTTCGCAGCCGTAGACGAGCACGATGGAAAGGGCGAAGAACAGCAGGGTCAGAGCCAGGAAGATCAGGTCCATAAATCACCATGCGATGAGATAAGGCGAGAACCGAGGGATCAGCGTCGGGTACCGCTAAACCATGGATTCGGCATAGTAAGCCAGCAGCGCCGCGGGCGCTGGAGTCCCGCGACGGGCTCTCGCGCCGTGGCCAGACCATCGAGCCCGAAGCTGGCGATAGCCGACCTCCGACAGGAACACCACTTCCGCGTCGGCCAGCGCGCTGAGATGTTTCAACAGAGCCAGCGACTGGATGCCTGCCGCGGCAATGTAAATGCGCGGCCTGGCAAAAGCCTGCGCGATGTATTCCGCCATCGCCCGTAGCTCCTCCCGGCTGTTCCTGAAGCGCCGGTGCAATCTGCTCCTGCCGTTTTCGCATTCCGCCAGGGACCATGATAGGCCGTCGCCGCTGTGGATACCCAGAAACGCTTGTGTGGCCATGTTCGGGCTCACCCCTAGCTTGTTGAACACGGGCACAGCATATGAGCCCGCGCGTAAAACTGCTGCCAAGCTTGGTGCCGTTGCCGTAAAAATTCCCTAAAAATTCGCGCATCGAGCGTCGTGCTGGCGCACAGGCTGGCGCTACGGGGCCGTGTCGGTAGAATCGAACGCCCCAGTCACCGCCCGGATTTCCCATGGTACGTCGCCGATTGCCCCGCCCCCGATTTGCCGTGTTCCGGGAGGCCGGCGCCGCCCTGCTGTTTTTCGGTGTGCTGGCCCAGCAGCCGGAACTGCAGGAAGCCGGCGGCAAGGCCGTGGCCGAATTGGCCGCGCTGGGTTACCGGGTACCCGCTGCCGACGATCCGGTGCGGGTATTCCCCGCGCTGACCGGAGGGGAGTTCAGCGGCAGTCATGCCGGCGGCTGGCGGCCGGGCCAGATCTATCTGCGAAATCGTCCGGAAGGTGGCCATGCCGCTTCCGTATATCTGCGCCACGAGCTGTTCCACGAAGCCAGTCACCGCAGTTGCGGCGGCCGGTTGCCGCGCTGGGCGGAAGAGGCCGGCGCGCTGTGGTTCAGCGGCGAACTGGCGGGCCGCCGCAGTGTTCCCTCGGCGGTTTCCGAGGAAGCGCTCGAAGCCCTGCGCGGGCGGATTCGCCAAGGCAGCGAGCTCAATTCCGTGGACCGCAGTCTCTTGGCAGACCTGATGGCGAGCTTCGGCTGGCCGGCCGAGCCTTGCGCGGCTTCGCCCCGGCTGTCGGAGAAACTGGGGATTCCGTTCGACGATCGAGGCGGCGGTGGCTACCTGCTGGTCAGCCTGCTGTCCGGCCGGGTTTTGGAGTCCGGTGGGGATCAGCAGGGGCGCTATCCGCCCGGTTCGCTCCTGAAACTGCCCTATGCCGCCGCCCTGACCAGCGCCGATCCGGTGTCGCTGGGCGCGGAGCTGGCTGCCAGCGATACCGGCAAACTGTTGGCGCGCAGGGATCACCTTGACCTGGAGCGCTACCGCTTGCTGCTGTCGCCCGTCAAAGGGCATAGGTTGTTGGTTTCCCGCGGGGCCGAGCCGCACTGGCCGTCCCTGGTGGGCGAACGCGACCGTGACGGGGCATTTCCGCTGGAAGCGAACTTGCGGGAACTCGCCTGGATGGTGCGGGCCTCGCTGCTGGCGCGGCCGGGCGTGTTCCAAGGCCTGAGCCGCAACGGCTCGGTTCCTGAATCGACGCTGGCGGGGCAGGATGACGCCGACCGGCAAGTCCTGGCCCAGTTGCACGCCCTAGCCAAGACCGGCACCGCCTCCGATCCCCGGGGCAATCCCCTGGTGGGGCATCTGGCCGTGGCCTGGCCGGCGGAGCATCCGGTATTTTTGGCGCTGTTTCGGCAACGAGGAATCGGCGGAGCCGGCGTGTTGCCCTATGCCGCCCGCTGGTTGCGACCGTGGCGGCTCAGTCATCCGGTCGGCATTGCATCGGTGCGGGTCAGGCTGTTCAGCCTGACTCCGCGATCGTCCTGGCAGGCGCTGGAGGATTGTCCCGCCTACGAGACGAGCGGCACCCGCATTAGCCTGTGCGGGGAATTCCGGCTGATTTCGGCGGCGGCGGGCAGCCGTTCCGAGCGGAAGGTGCGCGGCATCCTCCGCAGCAGGGAGCCCTCCGGGCCGGTGGTGCTGGAGACCGACGGGGACAGCTACGCTGACGCGGTGCTGCAGGCGGAGGCGCAGGAATTGAAGGGCAGCGCGCGGGCGGCCATGCGGGCGGTGATTTTGTGGAACGGCGCCCATGGCGGTCATCGCCACGGGGACACCGGTGCCCTGTGCGATACCACCCATTGCATGGTGTATGTCGGCGAGCAAGTGGAGGAGCCCATTGCCGGTGGGGTCGCCACCGATCCCGGCCTGTTGCATCTGCTGGACCGGTTGGCTCAGCACCAGCGGCTGGATTGGCTGCCGTTTTCGGCCGGCGGCAGCGACCGCTGGGAACGCCGGGTCGCGGCGGCGGAACTGGAAAATCGATTAGGGGAAAAACAGTTGCTGGAACTGCGACGGGAGCGGCGCCGGGACGGCGCGATCACGGTGCACCTAATGTATCCCGACGGTGAGGAAACCGTGGCCTGCGAGATTTTTCGCAACGCCATCAGGCTGCCGTCCTGCCCGGACGCCATCGTGCGCGATTCGGTTACGCCAGACTGGCTGTTCCGAGGAATCGGGGCCGGCCATGGCATGGGGTTGGAAGTCGCGCGCGCCAAGGCGCTTTCAGAGGGCGGGCGCAGTGCCGAGGAAATCTTGCGGGATGCCTACGGCAATTAGGTCTGTGTTGGATGGATGCGGCAAATGAAAACGCCCCGGCCGATTGCTCGGCCGGGGCGTCGGTTCGGGTCAGGTAACGCCGACTTGCGAACTTACTTGCCGGGCAGGGCGAAGACCGTGAACACGCCACCCAGCTTGGTGTGGGTGCTCAGGCTCTTGTAGGCGCCCACGGCGCCCAGACCTTCGCTTTCGCCTTCCAGGCCGGCTGCCATGCCCACGCCGGCCCAGCCGCCGATACCGGACAGCACGCCGACATACTGCTTGCCGTTGTGCTCCCAAGTGCTGACGTTGCCGATGATGCCGGACGGGGTCTTGAACTTGTACAGTTCAGCGCCGGTGCTGGCGTCGCGGACCTTCAGGTAGCCTTCCAGGGTGCCGTAGATGACCACGTCACCGGCGGTGGCGACCATGCCGCTCCACAGGGAGAAGGGCTCGTCGATCTGCCAGGCGATATTGCCGGTGGGCGGGTCCCACGCGGTGAAGGAACCCATGTGCGGCTTGTCTTCCTTGGCGCCGGTCTTCACGTTGGCCTTGGCCGGGTAGATGCTCAGGGTCGCGCCGACGTAGGGCTGGCCTGCGGTGTACTCGACGTTGAAGGGCTCATAGTCCATACAGGTGTGGTTACCCGGGATGTAGATGAGCTTGGTCTTCGGCGAGAAGGCAACCGGCGGCTCGTTCTTGGCGCCCATGGCCGAGGGGCAGATGCCCTTTTGGTTGTGGTCTTCGCCGCCCGCCTGGGTGGAGTACTGGGCCTGAACCTGCGGACGACCGGTGGTCATGTCCACGTGGGACGCCCAGTTGACGGCCTTGTCGAACTTCTCGGCCACCAGCAGTTCGCCGGTGACGCGGTCCAGGGTGTAGCCGAAGCCGTTGCGATCGAAGTGGGTCAGCAGCTTGGTGTGCTCCTTGCCGGCCTTGTCCTTCATGGGCAGGTCGATCAGAGTCATTTCGTTGATGCCGTCGTAGTCCCATTCGTCGTGCGGGGTCATCTGGTAGACCCAGTGGGCCTCGCCGGTGTCGACGTCACGGGACCAGATGGTCATGGACCACTTGTTGTCGCCGGGGCGCTGGACCGGATTCCAGGTGGAAGGATTGCCGGAGCCGTAGTAAACCGAGTTGGTGCCGGCATCGTAACTGTACCAGCCCCAGGTGGTGCCGCCGCCGATCTTCCACTGGTCGCCCTTCCAGGTCTTCAGGGACGAATCCTTGCCGACCGGAGCAACCTTGCCATCCGTCCAGGTGGTGGTTTTTTCCGGGTTGATCTTCATGTCCTCGTCGGGACCCATGGAATAGGCTTTCCACGCCAGGCTGCCGTCCTTGATGTTGTAAGCCGCGATCCAGCCG
This sequence comes from Methylococcaceae bacterium, assembly GCA_012026715.1. Taxonomy (GTDB): domain Bacteria; phylum Pseudomonadota; class Gammaproteobacteria; order Methylococcales; family Methylococcaceae; genus VEPB01. The sequence goes on from VEPB01000376.1 coordinate 5,893, forward strand.
CGAACGCCGTATTCGCCGCCGGAGATGCCGGTCAGGACCTTGTCCTTCACGACCAGCGGGGCGTTGGTGTTGGTCTGACCCTGCTTGGTGTCGCCGTTCTTGGTCTTCCAGACAGTCTTGCCGGTCTTGGCGTCAAGGGCGATCAGCGTGGCGTCGCCTTGGGCCAGGAATACCTTGCCGTCGCCGTAGGCCAAGCCGCGGTTGACGACGTCACAGCACATCACGCCGATGACCTGCTGGGGGTCGGTGCCGGCATCGGGAGCATAGTTGTATTCCCAAACCACGGTCTGGGTATTCTGGTCCAGGGCGTAGACCTTGTGGGGGAAACCGGTGTGGATGTAGATCAGGCCGTCGACGACCAGGGGGCCGCCCTCGTGTCCGCGCAGGGCGCCGGTGGAGAAGGTCCACTGGGGCTGCAGGTTCTTGGCGGTATCCTTGTTGATCTGGGTCAGGGAACTGTAGCGGGTTCCGAAATAGTCACCGCCCCAAGTGGCCCAGCTTTTCGGGTCCTTGGAGAGCTTTTCGATTTCGGCATTCGCTTGGGAAAGCCCGGGTGCTGCCAGCAGCGATGCAACGGAGGTTGCGATCAGCCAACTTTTCACGGGTTGCTTCATGATTTTTTTCTCCTCGCAATCCTTGGGTTATGGACTACGTGCCAGTTAGGGGTTGAGCCAAAAAACGAATGGACGGATTGTTGTTTTCGTTAGGAAACCTTCCTGAAAGAGGCCGTGAAAATTCCCTGACAAGCCCGTCTGGACGCGTAAGGTGAAGTATTTGACCGCAAAAGTCAACACGGCCCGAATCCGCTCCCGGCCAGTGTTTACAAGGCTCGGCAGGCGTTCGCCCGAACCATTGCGAGCGCCTACAGCAGGACCCTGAGCCGGAAGAGCAAATCCAGCGCCTCCCGTGGCGTGAGTTCCTCCGGATCGACCTGTTGCAAGGCCAGGATTGCAGGATGAGGCTCGGGCTCCGCGAACAGATCGAGCTGACGCACTGCGCTGTCGGGCCGGCGCTGATCCCGGCAGGCGTTATTTTCTAGGGTGCGCAGCCGTTCCCTGGCATTGCCGATCACCGTTTTCGGCACCCCGGCCAGGGCCGCCACCTGCAGACCGTAACTCTGGCTGGCGGGCCCGGGCTTGACCGCGTGCAGGAACACGATGTGGTCGCCGTGCTCCACCGCATCCAGGTGGGCGTTGGCGATATAGCCGTGTTCGTCGGCCAGGGTGGTGAGTTCAAAGTAGTGGGTGGCGAACAGGGTGAAGGCTTTGATCTGGCGGGCGAGATGCTCGGCACAAGCCCAGGCCAGCGACAGTCCATCGAAGGTGCTGGTGCCTCGCCCAACTTCGTCCATCAGGACCAGGCTGTTGGACGTCGCGTTGTGGAGGATGTTGGCGGTCTCGGTCATTTCCACCATGAAGGTGGAACGGCCGCTGGCCAGATCGTCGGAGGCGCCAATGCGGGTGAAGATGCGGTCGACGGGGCCGATCTCCGCCGCCGTCGCCGGCACATAGGTGCCGATGTGGGCCAGTAGCACGATCAGCGCGGCCTGCCGCATGTAGGTGGACTTGCCGCCCATGTTGGGCCCGGTGATGATCAGCATCCGGGATTCCTGCGTCAGCGTCAGATCGTTGGGCACGAAGGGCTGCTCGCTGACCTGCTCCACCACCGGATGGCGGCCGCCGCTGATGCGGATGCCCGGCGTGTCCGTCAGCCGTGGTTGGCTCCATTCCAGTTCCTCGGCGCGCTGGGCCAGATTGGCCAGGGCGTCCAGCGCCGCGAGTGCGGCGGCGCAATCCTGGATGGGCCGCAGGTGGGTGGCAAGCCTCTCCAGCAGGTCGGCGTACAGCGCCTTTTCCCAGGTCAGCGCCTTGTCACGGGCGCTCAGCACCTTGTCCTCGAAGGATTTCAATTCCGGGGTGATGTAGCGTTCCACGCCCTTGAGGGTTTGTTTGCGCACATAGTCGACCGGAACCCGTTCGGCCTGGGCGCGGGACAACTCGATGTAAAATCCGTGGATCCGGTTGTAGCTGACCTTTAAATTGGCAAAGCCGGTCCGTTCCCGTTCCCGCTGTTCCATGTCCACCAGGAACTGGTCGGCGTTCTGGCTCAGGTTCCGCAGCTCATCCAGCTGGGCGTCGTAGCCGTCGCGGATCACTCCGCCGTCGCGGATCAGCATGGGCGGATTGTCCACCAGCGCCCGCTCCAGCAGTTCCACCCAATCCCCATGGTCGCCCAGGCTGACGGCGATCGCTGCGAGCAAGGGGTCGTCGCAGTCGCCCAGCAGGCGTTTCAGTTCCGGCACCAGAGCCAGCGATCGGCCGAGGGTGGCAAGGTCGCGGGGACGGGCCGAGCGCAGGGCGATCCGGGCGGCAATGCGTTCCACGTCGCCGACGCCCCGCAGCTCTTCCCGCAATTCGGCGTGACGGCCCAGGTCGAGCAAGGCGCCGATGGCGCCGTAGCGCCCATTGAGGGTATCGCGGTCGCGCAGCGGGCTGTGCAGCCAGCGGCGCAGCAGCCGGCTGCCCATGGCGGTGACGCAGCGGTCCAAGACCCCGAACAGGGTGAATTCGGTGCGGCCGGAGGGGTGGTAGTCCAGTTCCAGGTTGCGGCGGCTGGCGGCATCCAAAATGATGCAGTCGGCGCCGGTCTCCAGACGCATGCCTTGGAGGTGGGGCAGGGCCGATTTCTGGGTTTCCCGCACATATTGGAGCAGGCAGCCGGCCGCGGCGATGGCGGCTTCGCGGTGTTCACAGCCGAACCCTGCCAGATCGCGGGTCTCGAATTGTCTCATCAACAATTGGCGACCGCTGGCCGGGTCGAAATGCCAGGCCGGCCGCCGGGTTAGACCTTTGCGGGCAGTGAGTGTCGCCGGTAGCGTGTGGTCTTCGCTGACCAACAGTTCTGCCGGCGCAATCCGCTCCACTTCCCCCAGCAGCCGCTCGACGGATTCCGGTTCCTGCAGGACGAAGCGGCCGCTGGCCAGGTCCAGGCAAGCCAGGCCGTAGCTCTTGCCCAGATGAACCACGGCCGCCAGCAGGTTGTCCCGGCGTTCCTCCAGCAAGGCCTCGTCGGTGACCGTGCCGGGGGTGACGATGCGCACCACCTTCCGCTCCACCGGGCCCTTGGCGGTCGCCGGGTCGCCGATCTGCTCGCAGATGGCCACCGACTCCCCCAGCTTGAGCAGTCGGGCCAGATAGCCCTCGGCGGCGTGGTAGGGGATGCCGGCCATGGGAATGCGCTGGCCTGCCGACTCACCCCGGCTGGTGAGGGTGATGTCCAGCAACTGGGCGGCCTTGCGGGCATCGTCGAAAAACAATTCATAGAAATCACCCATACGGTAGAACAACAGCCGTTCCGGGTGTTCGGCCTTGAGCGCCAGGTATTGCCGCATCATGGGCGTGTGTGCGGGCGACTTGGCGGAGGTTTCGCCCGATTGCGATTCGGCGGCCGGATTCGGAGTGGATGACGCAGTCATTGCGGAGAGTCGAGAAGTGGCGGTCGGGGGAGAGGCACGAGGGACGAAGTAGCCCATTATCGCGCTATTGGGGTGGGGCTGGACAAATTCGACGCAGCGGGCTTGGTTGGTCTGCACGATCGGCCTGGACCGTTGCGAGGAGCACGTTGTCAACCGAAAGGAGCGGTTCCTAAAGCGCTCTCTTGCTAAAATGCAGGAGTCGGCTGCGGATCGGACCGACGCCAGGCAATCTGAGAGGCCACCATGCACCCCTTGATCAGCGAGTTGCATCAGGACCACGTCAATTTGGGTCGCTTGCTGGAACTGTTGCAGCGCGAGTTGGATCGGCTGCGCAGCGGCGAATCACCGGATTATTTCCTGCTGATCGATGTTATCGATTACATCGAGTCTTACCCCGACCAGATCCACCATCCACGTGAAGATGTCATCTTTCGGGTGTACCTGTCGGCCCATCGGGACGAGGCGGAAGACGTCAAGCGCTTGATGGCGGAGCATGTAAGCTTGGTGGAAGAGTCGCATCAAATGCGGCGGGCCGTCGAGCAGGTCACCCAGAGTGCGGTATCGTCCCGCGATGCCCTGGAATCCCAGTTGGCGCAGTTCATTGCGCGCCAGTGGGACCATCTGAATCTGGAAGAAGGGCGGATTTTCCGGGTCTTGTCGGAATCTCTGACAGCGGATGATTGGAAGCAGATCGAAGCCAACCTGCCATCCGCGGTGGATCCCATCTTCGGTGGCGCCGTGCAACAGCGCTATCAAGCGATCTACGATCAGATCATGATCGGTTCCTGAGGTCGCCGACGATGCCGTCAGCGGCCTCACGGCGCGCCTTTTACCATATTAATAGATGAAGCCAATGCCGAGGTTGAACTCGTCGGGGCGCTTGCCGCTGGAATTTCCTGATGCCTCGATATTGCGGTAGTCGGCCTTGATTGCCACGTTGGGAATCGGTTTGTAGGTCAGACCGATCTGATAGATTCGCCGGTCGTAGCTGGGATCGTCGGTGAAACCGGTCGGGACCGATGCCAGGGTGTCGTAACGTTCATAGCGGAAGAAGGGGGCCAGGTACTGGCTGCTGTCCTTCCAAACCAAGGGCATCAGGTCATAGGCCAGTTCGGTGTACCAGCCGTAGTTGTCGCGGCCAATGGTTTCGCCTTTCGCGGCGCTCAGCACATCGGCGTTGTCGATATGTCCCCAGGCGCCGAGGGTGCGGAATTCCAGTCCCTTGTAACGCCATTGCAGATGACCTTCGTGTAACTGAGTGAAGGCGCTGATCTTGCGGCCCAGGTAGCGTTCCTCCTGGGATGCGTCGCCCATGTAGGTGGACGCGCCGATGGTGAGGCCCGGCACGAAATGGGGCGAGTAGTCGATCCGGCCGGTGACGGCGAAGTTCTCCGCCAGCGCGTTGCTGCCGCCCTGGCGGCCTTCGCGGATCCCTTGGCTGGAGAATTCGTCGGCATTGAGCCCGTTGACGGCGTAGACCCGGTATTGCAGTCCCGGCAGTGGTTCGCCGAACAGTCCGGCGCCCATCTCCCGCCAAGTGCTGGGGATGATGTAGCGTTCCACGTCTGGCCGGCGGCTGCCGTGGAAGGTGGTCGGTTCATGCATCTCGTTGATGAAACCCATGGGCATCAGCATCAAGCCGGCGCGGATGCTGGCGGCGTCGTGCAGCAGGAAGTCCAACTGGGAGAATTCCACCGAGACTTCGCCTTTCTCCTCCGCCCCTTCGCCGGTCGAAGCGTGCTCGAATTCGATTTCGTTGTTGAGGATGATCCAGTCGTTGAACTTGTAGCCGACGTACAGCACGGCACGCTGCAGGTCGAAGGTGTCTTTGGAACTTCCCTTGTCGCCCACGTAGTTGGTGTAGAGGGCTTCGCCATAACCGCCCAGAGAGAGACCACGGTTCACCCGGTAAACCTGTGAGGCGGCGGGGCCAAGCCCATATTGACTTTTGTATTGGCGCGTTTCAGGAATCACCAGTTGGGTCTTAAGCTTTTCCACCTCGGATGCCAGGATGTCGGCTTTCTTCGCAATGTCGGAGCTGGCTTCCGAGGATTTTGGCGTCAATTCAGCGGGAGCTTGCCGGCGATCCGTTATTAGTTCGTCCAACTGCTTGCGGGTCGATTCGTTCTGTTTTTCACGAGCTTTGAGTTCAGCGATTTCTTCTTGCTGCTGTTGAATGACCTTCCAGAGCTTTTCCAGTGTTTTTTCGTCAGATTGGGCCGCTGAACATTCGGCAGCCATTAGCGCGGCGGCTCCGGGCAGGGCGATTTGGGGCAGGGAAAGTTGTTTCATGGGGGCGAACCAGAGAGAGTAGGGAAATGATGAGGTATAGTTATCACAAACACAAACACAAACGCGAACCGTTCGTGTTTGTGATAACTATACCTGTCGAGCTCCGGATGAAGCAAGCCACTTGTCCCACTCCTTTTCCCGGCGCCTCTTACTGGTTCTGCGAACCGGTGGCGCTCTTGCGTGCGTGGCTATGCTGGTCTCCGTCATGCCCCTCCCAGCTGCGCTCCTGACCGCGAAGCAGTGGCTCGGAGGGAAGCTATTTTTCGATACCAACCTTTCGCCGCCGCCGGGACGGGCCTGCTCCAGCTGTCACGCGCCGGGGCGGGCTTTTACTGACCCGGAGTCCGCGGTTTCGAGTTCCGATGGGGCAAATCCTGCCAATTTCGGCAGCCGCAACGCTCCGACCGCCATGTACATGGCCTTCAGCCCCCGGTTTCACTTCGATTCGGGAGATGGCTTGTATCTGGGGGCAGTTCTTCGACGGTCGGGCGGCTACCCTGAAGGCCTAAGAGGCTGTCGGACTTTTCGTGGATGTAGGCAGAGCGGCCATATAGTGCTTGATGAACGCGGTATCCAGTAGAAAAGCGTTACATTCAAGACAAATCGCCACACGGAGGCCTCGATGAGCCGATTTATCCAGGTCAGTGGCCATCAACACGACCTGCGATCGCCCTCGGTCGACGAGTGGTTGCCGGCCAATCACCTGGCGCGGTTCATCGTGGAGGTCATCGATCAGCTGGATTTGAGCCGGCTGGTGGGTCGTTACCGGGGGCGTGGCTCGGCGGCGCCCCATCCGTCGGTGCTGCTGGCCCTGCTGGTCTACGGCTATGCCACGGGCGTGTGCTCCAGTGGCAAGATCGAGCGGGCCACCTACGATTCGGTGGCCTGTCGCTTTCTGTCGGCGGAAAACCATCCCGATCACGACACCCTGGATAACTTTCGCAAGACCTTTCTGGTGGAACTGGAGGACTTGTTCGGCCAGGTATTGAGTTTGGCGCAGGCGATGAAGCTGGTTAAACTCGGGCAGATTTCGCTGGATGGGACCAAGATCAAAGCCAATGCCTCCAAGCACAAGGCCTTGTCCCATGGCCATGTCGAGAAGCTGGAGGCGCAGTTGCGGGACGAGGCGCAGGCCTTGTTGCAGAAGGCGGTGGAGCTCGACCGGGCGGAGGATCTGGACGGCATCGAGCTGCCGGAGGAACTGGCGCGGCGTCAGGATCGGCTGAAGGCCCTAGCGGAAGGGCATGGATGCCGACACGTTCGTCGACTTCCTTCATAAATTACGCCACGACGCGGGTTGTCCGATTTTTGTCATCGCGGACTACGCCTTTCTGGACTAGCAATCCGCTCAAATCATGATGGCCTTCCTGCCTCCCTGTTCGCCCGAGTTGAATCCCGACCAACCTCACGCCAAGGCCGATGTCGGAAGACGTCCCATCCACAGCAAGAGATGGAATCCGTCATCCTTGCCGCCTTGCAATCCATCCAAGAAAAAGCGGATCTGGTCAGAAGGTTTTTCTGTCTACAGACACCTTCTATGCAAAAGAGTGTGTATAGCGCATGCGAAAATGTTGGGGACACTGAATACCCTTGCTGAGGTCATTAGGGCCTAAAGGCATGGCCGACATGGATTCCGGGAACAGGTCGTGGGTTCCCGGAAGGTCAGCCAATGGCGGTCACACTTTAGGCTGGCTTCACCATGCTGTGTTGGTTCTCATGAAATTTTCGCGTGGGTTTTGGCGATGGCGCGCCGTTGTTCTTGCTTCTGCTGCCCAATAGGACCGTGCTGGTACATGGTCGGGGAGGTTGCCTACCGTTCCTTCGGCCTCTCCTTCACGGGTTCGTGACTCGCATGAGGGTCGTCCGGAGCGGGATGTCCCGCCCCGGAACGGAAATGACCGGTCGGTCGAGCCTCAGGGCTGGCCGATGGGGGTCAGCAGGAAGGCATGGGTTTTTCCTTGGGGATTGATACCCACCCCGACGATTTGTCCGGCGTCGTTGCTGGCCGTCGCCACCTTCAGGTTCCATTTCGAGGGCGGATTGGTCTGGAACTCGGGAACCAAGGTGTCGAGATAGGCATAGGTCTCTTCGGCCGGAGCGTACACATAGGCCTTGACTGGCTGCAGGGTCGGATCGTTGCCGGAGTAAACAGGATAATTGCCCCCACCCACGGCGATGCCGGCGGTGTTGATGTCGGACAATGCCCTGGGGCCGGTAGCTAGCGCCGGGAGGTTCTTGAATCCGGTTGCCGCGGAATAATAGGCGCCGCTGCCGCCATAACCGGTCTTGGCGAGGCCAACCATCTCCCCGGCATCATTGATTGAATACAAATAGGTGTACCATGATGCTGGATTACTGTCAGGAAATCCCACTTGGCTGGTTGCGGTGCTTTGGTAGTATCCGCCAACGCTGAAGCTGACATCGCCCCGGTTGTTCAGGCCGATATTTCCTTCAATATTGCAGAAATTTCCGTCCCCCGAGCCCAAGTCAGTCAGGATTCCGTTCTTCCAGAAAAAGAACACTGGATCGCTGCTGGCTCCGGCCACTTCATCCATTTCATTGATTTCGATCGATTGTTGCGCTCCCCAGCCGTAAACGCCGGCGTTTTGCACTCCCAAATCGGTAACGCCGAAACCCAAGGGCCCCAGTTTCCACATCACATAATTCGATCCGTTGCTCCTTCCGACGAAGTGCCGATGGTTGTTGATGCTGGTGGCCCGTCCCTCGCCCAGGTCGGTCAGGTTCTGTCCACGGAGCCGGACGAAGGCGTGATCCAGCCCGTCCGCTCCCTTGCTGAAGCCGACCACGTCGCCGCGATCGTTGATGTCGTAGGGATAGCTGTAGTCGTTGGCGCTGGCAGGATCGTTGACGATACTGCCCAGGTCGGTGATGGCATATTGGTCGAATGCCGATGCCGAACCGGAACAGATGCAGGCGATGGCGAAAAGGCTCGATGTCACGACGCTGGATTTCATGGGCAACACTCCATTGATGATGAAAAGTGGATAACTGACTCTGGCGTTCTGCCGCGTCGCGGCATGCCGCCGTCGGGCCCGCGGGAGGAGCGACTCAAAACACTTTTTCGGGTGCAGAGCCGAGTACCGGGGCGCTATTGGCATAAGCAAGCCAAGTGCCATCCGTAAGATATCGATTCGTAAGGATCTTTCCGGTGAGCGCTCGGGACGCCACGGCAACTCCCGCACTTGTGTGGTTTTTGCCGGCTCGGTGGACGCGCGGGACAAGACTGCAGCAGTTCCGGAACGAACGGAGCCGGCGGAATGGGGGGACGGTTCAGACTGCCGGTTGTTTCAAGACCCGCTCTCTGCCCCGGTGGCCGTGGTGGTTCGAGTTTTCGGAGGTGATCGAGGCGGGTATGGATTGTTAAGCCCATCGTATCGGGCGGCAGTGCCAGGGTTCCGGCGCTATTCGCCGACTTCGCCGCAGTGGACGCCCCTCAATGAGGGGCGAGCTCTTGAATCTGTCCGACGAAAGGAGGCGATGACGGTTGGCGACGTGCCCTTTTCTGTCAGTTACGCCTGCCTATGCTCAACGGCGGTTGGGCGAACCGGCCCGGCTTGTGAAGTGTGGTCAACTTGTCGGATGATCGGTCGATGAACCCATCTGGCCTAACCGCTTTGTTCCCGTGTTGCTGAACTATTTGTGGATTGCTTTCTTTCTGGTCGCCCTGTTGAACGGGGTGGTACAGGTCTCTTTCGGTGGTGATGCCGAAGTGTTCGACGGGATGCTGCTGGCGGTCTTCTCCGCCAGCCGGTCGGCGTTCGAGATCGCGCTGGGGCTCACCGGTACCCTGGCATTCTGGCTGGGCATGCTGAAAATCGGTGAGCGCAGTGGCTTGGTGCTGCTGCTGACCCGCGGCCTGACTCCGCTGTTTCGCCGGTTGATGCCGGAAGTTCCGGCGGACCATCCGGCGCTGGGCGCCATCGTCATGAACCTGTCGGCCAATGTGTTGGGACTGGACAATGCCGCGACCCCGCTGGGGATCAAGGCCATGCAGGAGTTGCAGAAGCTCAATCCGCAGCCGGATACGGCCAGCAATGCGCAGATTCTGTTCTTCGTCATCAATGCTTCTTCGGTCACCCTGTTTCCGCTGACCATCCTCACCTTCCGTGCCCAGATGGGGGCCGAGCATCCCGCCGACGTGTTTGTGCCGATCCTGCTGGCGACCTTTTGTTCGACCCTGGCAGGCCTGCTGAGCGTCGCCTATCTGCAGCGGCTGCGCCTGACTGATGGGGTGACCTTGGCGTATCTGGCGGTTGGGGTGGGGTTGGCGGCAACTTTGGCTTTCTATGTGATGCAGGCGGGGGCCGAGGCGATGCAACAGCGTTCCGCCAATCTCAGCAGCATGGCGCTGCTGGGTTTGATCGGCGCTTTTCTGGCTGGCGCGTTGTATCGCCGCGTCAACGCCTACGAAGCCTTCGTCGAGGGGGCCAAGGAGGGCTTTCAGACGGCCATTGGCATCGTGCCTTACCTGGTCGCCATGCTGGTGGCGATTTCAGTCTTGCGGGCCAGCGGCTTGCTGGAGTCGGTGTCCGAATTGCTGCGGCAGCTTGCCGAAATGGGGCATCTCGACAGCCGTTTCGTGGATGCGCTGCCCACCGCCCTGATCAAACCCTTCAGCGGCAGCGGCGCCCGGGCCCTGATGCTGGAGACCATGGACCATTTTGGAGTGGATTCGCTGCAGGGCCGGTTGGCCACGGTGATCCAGGGCAGCACCGAAACCACGTTCTATGTGTTGGCGGTCTATTTCGGCGCGGTGGGCATCCGCAACGTCCGGCATGCGGTGGGATGCGGCCTGCTGGCGGATCTGGCCGGGGTGGTAGCGGCCATCGTGATCTGCCTGCGGTTCTTCGGCTAATCCGGACCGTGGTTCGCGCGGTTCGCTTCAGCGGTTGGCAGGGAGAACCGGAAGGTGGCCCCTTCGCCCGGTCGGCCTTCGGCTTCGACCCGGCCGCCGTGGCGGGCGACGATACGCTTGACGATGGCCAGGCCGATGCCGGTGCCGGCAAATTCTTCGACGGCGTGAAGCCGTTGAAAGACGCCGAACAGTTTGTGGGCATAGGATGGATCGAAACCGACGCCGTTATCCTTGACGAAGTAACAGGTTTCCACGGTCGCGCTGACGCTGCCGACCTCGATGTGGGCCTCCGGTCGCGTCGCGGTGAATTTGATGGCGTTGGTCAGCAGGTGGCTCCAGACCTGCCGCAGCAGGAGCGGGTCGCCCTTGGCCGGATTCAGGGGCGATAGCTGAAGCCGGATGTCGCGGCCCTCCCGCAGTGGCGACAGGTCCATCCAGGCGGCTTCCGCCAGCCGTTTCATGTCGACCTCGCCGGATTTGATCTGCAGCCGGCCGCAGCGGGAGAATGCCAGGATCCCGTCGATCAGCTGCGACATGCGCGCGGCGTTGTTGCGCACCACCTTCAGCAGCCGTTGGCCTTCGCTGTCCAATTGGTTTTCGCAGCGACTGGCCAGCATGCGGGAGAATCCGTCGATCGCGCGCAGCGGTGTGCGCAGGTCGTGGGACGCGGAGTAGGTGAACGCCTCAAGCTCCCGGTTGGCGAGTTCCAGTTCCCGAGTCCGCTCAGCCACCAATTCTTCCAGGTGAGCGCGGTAGCGTCGCAGTTCCCGCTCGGATGCCTTGCGTTCGGAAATGTCGCGGGCAATCTTGGAAGCGCCGACGACGCGGCCGCGGATATCGCGCAGTGGCGACACCGTCACCGAGATGTCGATGGCCTGGCCGTCTTTCCGGAGCCTTGCGGTTTCGAAATGCTTGACGGTCTTGCCCTGGCGGATCTGCTCGAGAATCGTGGTCTCCTCGGGTTGCCGCTCTGCTGGGATCAGCAGGGTGACGGGCTGGCCGAGGGCTTCCTCGGCGCGGTAACCGAACAGCTGTTCGGCGCCGTTGTTCCAGCTGGTGATATGGCCTTCCAGGTCGATTCCGATGATGGCGTCGTCCGAGGATTGGACGATGGAGGCGTAACGCATCAGGTTCTTTTCGGCCGACCGCCGTTCGATGGCGATGGCGGCGAGGAAGCTGGCTTGCCTTAGCAATTCGCGGTCTTCTTCGGTAGGGCGGGCCGGATGACGCTGATAGATGCCGAAGGTGCCAAGCACTCGCCCGGACGAGTTCTTGATGGGCTCCGACCAGCACGCCCGGAAGTCCGCGCGTCGCGCCAGGTCCCGGTACGGGGCCCAATAGGGGTGCTCGAGCACGTCGTCGACGATGACCGGTTCGCCGCGCCAGGCGGCGGTTCCGCAGGAACCGAACCCGTCGCCGATGCGAATTCCGTCGACCGCTGCAAGATAGTCGGCGGCGAGGCTGGGGGTCGGAATGGCGTGAAGGTGACCGCCGTCGGCAGTGACCACCATGATGCTGCAGCGAAATCCGGGGCGGGATTCTTCCACGTAGCGGTTCACCAGCCCCAGGACTTCTTCCAGTTCCCCATCCTGAACCAGCCGCTCGAAGAAATGCAGCCGCATCAACTCCAGCCGCTCCTGGCGTTTCAAGGCGCTGACGTCGTGGCCCATGGCCAGGGCGCCGATCACTTTTTGTTCGGGGTCGCGTTCGGCGACGATATGAAAATCGTGGCTGGCGGTGCTGCCATCGGGGCGAGGCCATTCCAGCAACACCTGTGTGGCGCTACCGGTTTCCATGACCTGGCTGAGGGTCGCACGGAATTGTTCGGGTGGCAGCGCGCCGCTCAGGTGTGGGTCCGCCATCACGCCCAGCGCTTGGTGCCGGGGGACTCCGGTTTCCCGTTCGTAGGCCGGATTGACATAGACCTGGCGGCAGTCCCTGTCGTACCGCACCAGGACGTTCGGGGTGGTTTCCGCCAGCGTGCGGAACTGCTGCTCATGTTCTCTCAACGCCTGCTCGGTCCGGCGGCGTTCGCCGATATCGTGCGCCAAGGCCAGGTTGTAAGCCCGTCCCTGGTATTCGAAATAGCTGGCGTTGATTTCCACGGGGAACTCGGTACCGTCGCGGCGGCGGTGGCTGCTTTCGAACAGCAGGCTGCGGCGTTGGCGCAGTTCGTCCCAATGTTGGGGCCAGCGCTGGTGAGAATAGTGGGGATCGACATCGGCGACGGAAAGGCCCAGCAGCTCGGTTCGGGAATATCCCAACGACCGGCATGCCTGGCCGTTGGCATAATGGAACCGGGCCTCGCTGTCGATCAGAAATACCGCCATGCCGACGTCTTCGAGGGCATGGCCGAGCATCTCGAACGGGTCGGCTTCCGGAGCCTGATGGTTGGTGAATGGTCGTCCTGTCATCGTGAAACTCTGGCCGGCGTCCCTCGAAGTGGTATCAGCCCTGAGCCGGGATTTGCTCCAGGCGTTCTAGTAGGTCCTCGAACCGGTAGTCGTCGGCATAGCGCTTGATGTTCCGGGCAAGCTCAGGCTCGGCGGTTGCGATCTCACTCATCACGGCGCGGACGTCGTCGGCATCGAGAGTGGCCGCCGCATGGCGCAGACGATCGCGAAGCGGGACCGGAATGCGGCACCATACCGCGGCATCCGGTTCTGGCGAGACGCGCGGCGTCGGCGTCGGCTCCGGGGCGGTGGCATAGACATAGTGCGCTCCCAGGCGTTGTCGCAAGGTATCGAACACATCGTTGATCCGGATCGGCTTGCGCAGAAAGCCATCGGCACCGGCCGCGATCAGCTTCTCCCGGTCCTGGTCGAAGGCGGTGGCGGTCAATATCACGATCTGAACCGGACCACCGCCGGGCAGAGTCCGTATCTTCCGGGTCGCCTCCAGCCCATCCATGACCGGCATGTGTAAATCCATCCAGATGAAATGGGGACGCCAGTATTGAAACAGCTCCAAAGCCTGGCTTCCATTTTCGGCCTGCTGCACCTCAAAGCCGATTCCCGCCAGGAGTTGCATCAAGTAACGGCGGTTGTTGTCGTCATCATCCACCACCAGGATGCGCCAAGCCGGCTGATCCATTGCCAGACCCAGGATGGTAGCGGCCTCTTCCGTTTCCGCCGGCGGTTGTTCAATGGTTTTCAGTGGAATGCTGAAGCTGAACCGGCTGCCTTTCCCGACCTGGCTTTCCACAAGGATGTCGCCACCCATCAGGCGGACGTAGTCGCGGGCAATGGTCAGCCCCAAGCCGGTGCTGTCGCTGCGAGTCTTGGCGGCGTCGGCCTGGAAAAACGGGTCGAACAGCCTTGCCTGGTCTTCCGGCGAGATTCCGCGGCCACTGTCGGCCACCTCGAAGCTGGCCAGCCCGTCGGCCCAGTGCACCCGCAGTGCCACCCAGCCCTGATCGGTATATTTGATGGCATTGCCCAGCAGATTGAGCAAGACCTGACGGAGGTGATAACTGTCGCCTTCCACCTGGCAGGGCAGGTCGTCCGGGCAGTTCAGCCGGAGTTCCAAAGCCTTGGCGGCGGCCTTGACGTGGAGCATTTCGATCAACGTCGCCGGCAGGGACTGCAGGTTGAAGGCTACATTCCGCAGTGTCAACCGTCCGGCTTCGATGCGGCTCAGTTCCAGGATGTCGTTGATCAGTTCCAGCAGATGCTGGCCGCTGTGCTCGATGATCCTGAGGTTCTGGCGCTGGTGCTCGGCCAGGTTGTCGTCGCGAGCCAGCAGCTGTGTGAATCCCAGCACGGCGTTGAGGGGGGTGCGCAATTCGTGGCTCATGTTGGCGAGGAAGGCGCTCTTGGCCCTGGAAGCCGATTCCGATGCATCGCGCGCTTCGGCCAGGAAGGCATTGGCGACCCGCAATTCCTGGTTGACCCGCGTTAACTGGGTGTGGCCGAGAATTTCGTTTTTCAACACCGCCGCGGCATAGGTCAGGAAGCTGCGCAGGTAGCGCCGCAATTCCCAAGTGCCCAGGTGCAGGTTTTCGATTTTCAGCACCCCGATCAAATCCTTGCCCACCAGCAGCGGCAGGACCCAGGTCCAGGCATTCTGGAGGGCGACGTTCATTAGCTGGCTGTCTTCCAGGTCATGGACAAACTCCTCGGGCTGCCGGGTTTCTATGGCCTGTTGCACCTTGGGGTCTTCGATCGCTTCGATGCGGCGCCGTTCACCGTAGACGTCGGCGAAATAGATTTCCTCGTCGATCCAGTAATACAGGGCCACATTGGTGCCGCCGATGGTGTCCAGGATGCTTTGCAGCATGTTCTGGACCATCTTTTCCAGGCCCGGCATTGCGCTGAGCCGGATCATCAGTTGATTCACCAACTCCAGATAGGCCTTTTCCGAAGCCAGTTTGCGAATCCGTTCGTCCAGCCGGAGGCGTTCCTGGTCGTTCATCTCGGCTGGCGCATTCATGGCGGGCTGCCCTCGCGACGGCGGCGGTCCACGGCGGCCTGCAGAACCCGTTCGAGATGCTCCAGACTTGCGTCCATCCAGCGCAGGGGCAGGTCGACGCTGGCCGCCGCGTGTTCCGCCGCCTCCGTGAAGTCGTGCGAGACCGGCGTGCGGATGGCCAACAGGTAGCGGCGGTCTTCGTGAAAGATGGCGCGGGCGACCTGCGGGTGGTCGCCGAAACTTTGATGCATGACGGAATCCCAGTGGCGCGCCCAGTCTTCCAGCAGGAAATAGGCCCCTTGCTCCAGTTCCGCCATGAAGCGTTGCCGCCCCAGCAGCATCTCCACGCAGTTCTGGCCTTCGGTGCGGAAGGTGGCGGCTTGTTCCAGGAACCGCTCCATCAGCGGATGACAGCAGCCGTAGAACACGATGGGGCGCTCGTCGCGGTGGCGCTCCAGCGCTCCGGTGAGTTGCTGCTGCAATTGGCCCAAGTTGATATGGAGGGAGGATTCCAGGAAGTCGGTCCGCACATCCCAGCCGTTCTTGCGGATCAGAAATTCGACCTCCCGTGCCAGGATGCCGCAGCCCACCAGATGCAATGGTTTGGGGGTCATGGTCATTCCCAGCGGCCCAGCCGGTACGCCTCATCCAGCATGGCGCGGATGTTCGCTTCCGGGATGGCGTACGGCATCACGCCGGTGCCGAACAGAAACCGGCCGCTTCCCTTGCCGGCACCGATGATGCGGCGGACCTCATCGCGCACCTGTTGTTCCGACCAGGACAGCATCTTGATGTCGTTGATGACGCCGCAGGTCAGGCCGCGATCTGCCACGATGGCCTTGGCTTCGGCGATGTCGTCGTCCGGGCCGAAGTAATAGGCGCCGATCTTGAGACGGTCGATCACCTCCCCGACGATGTTGGCGAAGGGGGACATGCCGCAGTAATACACCACCCCATCGACCCCGCCCTCGGCCAGATCGCGCTCCATCCACGGCAACGATTGCTCGCGGAAGCGCTTTCGGCCGACGAAATAGGTGCAACCGAAAGGATTGGAGTAGAGCAGCACGTCGGCGCCGGCGGCGCGGTAGGCGGCGATTTCCCGGCGAAAAAACTCCGAGCACTTGGCCAGCAGCAGCTCGCGCAGATCCGCCGGTCCGGTCAGCAGCAGTTCCATCCAGCGGTCCATGCCCATCAGCAGCGCGGGGAAGGTCATGGAGCCGGTGAGGTAAGCACAGATCGGCACTTTGCCCCCCACCTCCCGGCGCAGGATGGCCAGGCATTTGGCGGTTTCCAGGAAGGCGGGGTGAGCCGCGACGTCGACAGGCACCTCCAGCTTCTCGATGTCGTCGTAGTCCTGAATGACGAACTGGGCCACGTTAGGGGGGCCGTCGCTGGCGAACAGGATCTTGCGGCAGCCGAACAGCTCCGCCTCCTTGCCCACGTAGAACAGGCTCCACACGTTGTCGTGGCCGTAGCGCTCCCGCATCCGCAGCTGGCCTTCGGCGACGTGTTCCCCGTTGGAATAATAGTGCTCCAGGCTCATCCCCAGTTCTTGGGCACCCTGGTCCAGCAGATTGCAGAAGATCGGAATGCGGTCGGCGGGTTCGCCCTTGACCGCGGCGATCAGGCGTTGCAGCGGGGTCATGGCCGTGTCACCGCGCGGATCAGATCCTGAATCACCCGGCCCGCGGTGATGCCGTCCTCGGCCCAAGCATCGGCGCCCACCGTGCGGTAGAGTTCCGGGTCGAACCGATAAGGCGCCCCTCCCACCACTAGCTTGACGCGGCTTTCCAGGCCGCGTTCCTGGAGCAGCCTGCGCACCGCCAGGCTGCCATTTTCGCCGCGGGCGGTGTGGATCATCATGGAGGAAATGGCGATGACTTGCGCGTCATGTTCCACGGCGGCGTCGACGAAGCGCTCGGGCGTCACGTTCACGCCCAGGTCGACCACCTCGATCATCAGCGATTTCAGGCAGCCCATCACGATGCGTTTGCCGAGCGAATGGAGGTCGCCGGCGGACGTGCCGATCACCACCTTGCCCTGACTGGCCGGTGGCTGACGGAAGTGGACCAGCATCTTCTCGGTGACCGTGGCGGCGATCTGAGCCGTCATGAAGTGCTGGGCCAAGTTGGCATCGGGATCCCGGTTGATCACCGCCATCATCTCCTCGATGACCGGGATGACCACCTTGAACACGATGTCTTCGGCGGCGATGCCGTTGTTCAAGGCGTTCTCGGCCACAGCCACGGCGCCTTCGCCATCGGTGTCGAACACCGCTTCCCGATAGTCCCGGATGATTTGATCCAGCATGATCAGTTGACCTCCGACGGCGGCCACGGCTGCAGCCGCAAGTGGTCGATGAAAAGGTCTTCGAAATGTTCGATGTGCGCCGGATTGAGCGGCCGGCAACGCTCTGCGACGGTTTCCAGCAGGCGGCAGCCGTCCCGTTCCAGCAACGCCTCCTCGCAGCCACGCAAGGCCGCATGGCTGTGCATCGCGACGCGGTCGTCGGGCAGTCCCGGAATCAGGCCCACGGCTCGGGCGTTGTCCAGTTGCAGGTGCTGACCGAATACCCCGCACAGGTGCAGTTTATGCAAGTGTTCCCAGCGCATCCCCGCTTCGGTGAGCAAGGCCTGGGCTGATGCCGCGATGGCCGCCTTGCCGCGCTGGAACGCATCGATGTCGCCCGGTTCGATGCTGAGTTCGCTCCCGCCGGCCAGTTTGAGCGGATAGCCTCCGGGGCGCGGGGCGGCATTGAAGCGGCCCGACGGCCGCAGCACGCCGCGGGCGCGCAGCAGCGCCACCGCGTCGACCAGTCCAGACCCGCACAACCCCACGGCAATGCGGTCGCCGATCACGGCAGCCTTTAGTTCGTCGCCGGACTCGCCGGGTTGCAGCCGGTAGACGGCGCCGGGATCTCCTGCCATGCCGCAGCTGATTCCCACCCCTTCGAAGGCAGGTCCGCCGGGGCTGGAGGTGACCCAGAGCCGGTTGCCGTCCCACAGCGCCAGTTCGGTGTTGGTGCCGACGTCGATCAGCAGCGCAGGGACGTCGTGCTCCATCAGCCTGCTGACCAGGACACAGGCCAGCAGGTCGGAGCCGATGAAGCCGCTCAGGGGCTGGGCAATCTCGACCACGGCACGGTCCGGCAAACCCCACGGAGCGCGCCACTCGCTGCCGTCGGGAGGCTGGCAGGAAATGCGGTTCCGCCAGTTGACCGGGTCGAGCAGCCGGGCGGAAGGGTTTTGGGTCAGCAGCAGCAACATCGCGGTGTTGCCGACGATGACGCAGCGGCCCACATGGTCGATGGCGGCGGCGCCGAACGCCAGCGCGCTTGCGTCGCCGAGCGCGGACCCGAGCGCCGCGAGCACCGATGCCGACAACTGATGAGCAGCCCCTCCGGCGGCGGCTTCCAGCCGGGACAAGACGTCGCTGCCGTAACCGGACTGTGGATTGCGGGTGGTCAGGGCCGACAGCCGCTGGCCATTGCGGCGATCCCATAGCGATACACGAATGTGGGTCGTTCCAAGATCCACCGCCAGTCCCAGGGGTGGGCCCTGCACCGCCGCCGTTGCCTTTAGTAGCGGGCGCTGCGGCAGTTCCGCTGACCCCAGGGCGGTCCAGCCGGAACTCATGGCGAGATCGGTGCAATCCAGTTCGGCGTCGTCCACCAGCTTGGCCTGGCACGCCAGCCGCCAGCCGTCGTCGAGCAGCGCGGCCGTCAACAAGGTCCGTTCGGCATTGGTGGCGGGCGACAGGGAGCCGCTGCGCACCCGCACCCGGCAGCCGCCACAGATGCCCCGGCCGCTGCAGGAGGCCCGCAGAAACACCCGCTCCTGCAACAGCGCGTCACGCAGGCTCGCGCCGGGCGCGGCTCGTGTCACAAAGCGGCTGTCGGCCGCGCAGACGGTTAACGCGCACTCAGCTGACGTCGCCATCGGGTTCTCCGATGTCACCCCGGATCAGCATCGCCGCGACGTCGTCCCAAGGTCTGGGTCGGCTGAAGTAATAGCCTTGAAAGTATTGGCAGCCGAGCCGCCGCAGCATGCGCAGTTCCGCCAAAGTTTCCACGCCCTCCGCCACGGTCTCCATGTCGAGCCGGCGGGCCATGCCGATGATGGCGGCGACGATGGTGGCGTCATGGGTGCTGGTGCGAATGCCGGACACGAAGGTCTGGTCGATCTTGATTTGGCGGATGGGGAGCCGCTTGAGGTAGGCGAACGAGGAATAGCCGGTTCCGAAATCGTCGATGGACAGATCGATGCCTTTGGCGTCCAGCCAGTCCATGATTTCAAGGGCCTGTTCGAGGTTCTTCATGAGCACGCTTTCGGTCACCTCCAGTTTGAGGCGGCGGGGGGGCAGCCCCGACTCTCCCAGGGACCGCTCGATCGCGGCGACGAAGCCGGGCGATTCAAACTGGCGCGCACTGACATTGATCGCCAGGCTGACATTAGGGCTCACCGCATGATCGCTCAGCAATTGAGCGAATTGGTGGGTCGACTCCTCCAGCACCCACTCTCCCAGCGGCACGATCAGCCCGGTGTCTTCTGCCAGCGGAATGAATTCCCCGGGTGGGATCAGGGAGCCATCCGGCTGGGGCCAGCGCAGCAGTGCCTCGACGCCGACCAAGCGGCCGTTGGCGCTGACCTGGGGCTGGTAATACAGCATGAACTGCCGCTCCGTGATGCTCTTGCGCAGCCGCCGTTCCATCAGCAGGGTGCGTTCGGCGTCCTGTTGCATGGATTGTTCGAAGAACTGGATGGTGTTGCGGCCGGCGTGCTTGGCACGGTACATGGCGGTGTCGGCGCGCTTGATGAATTCTTCCACAGCGACTCCGTTGGAAGGGAACAATGTCGCGCCGATGCTGACACCGACCTGGACTTCAGTGCCCGCCAGGTCGATGGGCTGGTTGAGGGCTTCGCGCAGCTTCTCGGCGATCCGCAGGGTGGTCTGTCCCGCGTCCAACACGTTGCTGCCAACGTTCGGCAGCATGACCAGAAACTCATCCCCGCCCCAGCGCGCCAACACGTCGTCCTTGCGTAGCACCTGTCGCAGCCGCTCCGCGGTGTTCAGCAGAATCTGGTCGCCGCTGCTGTGGCCGAGCACATCATTGACGTTCTTGAAGCGGTCCAGGTCGAGGAACAGGATGGTTCCGAGGTTGCCCATCCGCTTAGCCCGCGCCAGGGCATGTTCCAGGCGGTTCTCGAACAGACGGCGGTTGGGCAGGCCGGTCAGCGGGTCGTGGAATGCCTGGTGGATCACCATCTCGTCCGCCTGGCGGCGCAGAATCCCCAGCGACAGCAACTCGCCGAGGCGGAGCATCAAGGTCTGGTCCAATGCGTCTTCGGACGTGCCGGGCTCGAGATAATGCACCAGCGCGCCGATCACTCGGCGCCCTTCCATGAGTGGCACCCAGTAGCGGGGAATGGGGCCGCCGCTGAGTTTGTCGAGCGCGTCGCAGGCGCTGGGGCCGCCTTCGTGAAACGCGGTTTTGCCCTCCAGGACCGATCGGAAACAGCTGCATTGGACCGGTGCCAGCTTGCGGCAAAGTTGTTGGTCGGCGCGGTCGATTTCGGCCGAGGCGGCAACCAACTCGAACTGAGGCTCGCGGCCATCCTCCGTTCGCAGGAAAACCAGGTTGCGGGCGGCAATTCCCTGCCAGTGAAAGCGATGATTGAGAAGGCCGATGGCTCGCCCAAGGAATTCCTTTTGTCCGGACTTGGTCAGGGCCAGTTGCATGAGATCGTTGAGGATCTGTTCCTGCTCGGCTCGATCCGCCAAGGCTTCGTTGGCGCTCATCAGCTCGTGAGTTCGCTCCACGACCCGCTGTTCCAGCTGCAGGTTGAGTTCCGTCAGGCTGCGACGGGTCCGGGCGAGGTCCAGATGGGTGCGCACCCTGGAGAGAACCTCTTCGGCCTGGAACGGCTTGACCACATAGTCGACTCCGCCGACCTGGAAGGCTCGGACCTTGTCCTCCACATCCTGTAACGCGCTGAGGAAAATCACGGGAATCTCGGCAGTTGCCGGGACGGCCTTGAGCCGGCTGCAGACTTCATAGCCGTCCATTTCCGGCATCCGGATGTCCAGCAGAATGATGTCGGGAATCTCGATCTCGATGGAGCGCAGGGCGGATTCACCGGTCCGCGCCATGCGGACCCGGTAACCGGTATCCCGCAGGATGCCTTCGACCACCCGCAGATTGTTGACGTTGTCATCGACCACCAACACGCTGGCCGGAGCGGGGCTTGGCGCGGTAGTCAACGGATGCTCGGTGTTGTTAAACATGGGGGCGCCACACTGATCACCTGTGCCGGTAGAATCTCCTGTAAGCGCCTAGGGCCGGCGGAGGCGGAATAGGGGCGGGGGGCCGTTCGGCGCATCCAAAGGACCACCGCCGGTGTCCGACTCGAATGGGAACACCGACGGCGAGCCTGCTCAGTCCTTGGAAGACGGCTCCTGCCATAAGACTAGCTGACAACTTCGCGGCGGCAAGCCGAACCGGGGTCGAAGTCGGCCGTCTTGGAAGGAGAGGCACGAGGTATCGATCAGCCTGCCTGGGCCGCTTTAGAACAGTCCACTGATGCGACCGTCGTCGTCCACGTCGATAAATTCCGCCGCCGGCACCTTGGGCAGGCCCGGCATGGTCATCATGTCCCCGGCGATGGCGACCACGAAACCGGCGCCGTTGGCCAGCCGCACCTCACGAATGTGAACGGTGTGGCCGCTGGGCGCGCC
>VEPB01000065.1 GCA_012026715.1 Methylococcaceae bacterium
ATGTACTGAAGGATTTACCCTGGTCGAGGTGTTGGTGGCGGTATTGGTGCTGGCCATTGGCTTGCTGGGCATGGCCGGACTCCAGGCGGTCGGATTAAAGAACAACAACACCGCGTATCTCCGCAGCCAGGCCACCTTCCTGGCGTATGAACTGGCGGATCGCATGCGGGCCAACAACGCGGTCCTGAACGAGTTTTATGGGACCGTTACCGGCACCGAGGCCAATCCCAACAACGATTGCACATCCGCTCCGTGCAGCCAGCAGGATATGGCCAAGAACGACATCTACCAATGGCTGCAGTCCCTGCAATCCTCGCTCCCCATGGGTACCGGAACTGTGACCAAGGCCGGTGCCGTTCACACCATCACCATCAAATGGGACGACAATCGTGACGGTGTGGTGGAAAACTGTACCCTTGCGGATCCCTGCTTTGTCCTGAGTGTACAGCCATGATGAACGTCTCTTTCAGATGGCAGCGCGGTATTTCCATGGTGGAAATCATGATTGCGCTGGTGCTGAGCCTGGTCCTCAGCGCCGGCGTGATCCAGGTCTATCTGTCGTCCAAGCAGAGTTATCGGACCCAGGAAGGTTATTCGCGCTTGCAGGAGAATGCCCGATATGCCATGGAAACCATGACCCGGTTCATTCGCTTGGCGGGTTACAAACCCTATGGCGCGAGCGCCATGCCCGACGATACGACGGTATTTCCAGCAACCGTATCCTTTGCTGTGGCCGGCCAGGTGGTATACGGCACCGATGGCGGAACTGCGGGATCCGACAGTGTGAGCGTAAGATTTCGGGCTGACAGCCAAATGGGGGATTGCTCAGAGGGAGGAACTGGGGACCTCACTCGTACCGTCAGTTTTAGTGTCGGGACAGGCAGTTTGCAGTGCACGGGGGAAGGCGGGATGCAGGCAATTCTTGATGGCGTGGATAGCCTTCAGATACTTTACGGAATCGACACGGACGCCCCCGGCGACGGCTATGCGAACCAGTACCGTACCGCTGCGGAAGTCAATGCCGCCCTGCAGTGGCCGCTAGTGGTCAGCGTGCGCGTCGGGTTATTGCTGAACACCGTGGACGATGTGAGTTCGGTAGCGGATACGACGAATTACAACTTGCTCGGAACCAACTTATCGGCGCCGGCCAATACCGACCCGGCCCGCTTCAAGCGTCGCCATCCCTTTACCTTCACCATCAATATCAGGAATAGAACCCCATGAACACCGTGGCATGCTTTGGCTTCGTCAGCAAAGGGGAATCGCTCCGGCAAGGTGGGGCTGTGCTGGTCGTCAGCCTGCTGATGTTGCTGGTGATGACCTTGATCGGTATCACCGGCGTTCAGGTGACCTCGTTGGAAGAGAAAATGGCCGGCAATAGTCGTGACCGGAACTTGGCGTTTCAGGCGGCGGAAGCGGCACTGAGGGCGGCGGAAGGCTCGATCGCGACGGCAGTAAAAGATGGCGTCTTATCGAACTTTGAAGCGCAATTTACCGGACACCCATATTATCCCATCGGCAGCACCATCCCCACGGATATTTTCACTGGCGAAAGCGATACCTGGGGAACCGCGGTTTCTTACGCCGGTACTTTGGCAGGCGTAGCGGAAACTCCCAAATACATCATCGAGCGCCTCACTTATACCAAACCCGATGTCTCTGCGCCCATGAGGCACTACTTCCGCATCACCGCGCGGGGCAAAGGCGGTACGGCCAATGCCATCGTGGTCCTGCAATCCATCTACGAAGTCCAGGAACCATGACGAGCCGGTTTTACCGCGTTCAAAAGTTTGAGTTTGCCGAGTGGAGTCAGCCATGAAAGGTCTATATGTATCGCTTAAGTCCCGGGCCGTGGGCGCGGGCGTGGTGGCCGGGCTGCTGGGCAGCTTGGCGGTGTTCGGCTCCGGCGGGGTCTGGGCGGCTGCTGCTGCGGTGGCGCAATCGCCGCTCTATCTGGGGCTTAGCGCTCCGGCCTTGGTCATGTTGACCATGGAGCGCGACCACAAGCTCTATTACGAGGCCTACAACGACTCATCCGACGTGAACGGCGACGGGGTTCTGGACGTTCGCTACAACCCTGCCTTGCCCGATCCGTCCGATCCGACCCACGTCAAAATCGTCGATTACGCGGGCTACTTCGATTCCCACCGTTGCTACAGCTACGCCTCCGGGGTGTTCACCCCGACCACGATCACGACCACGAAGAAATGCAGTGGCGCTTGGAGCGGCGATTTTCTGAACTATCTGACCACCTCGCGCATGGACGCCATGCGGCGGGTGCTTTACGGTGGCATGCGGAGCACCGACACCACGACAGATACCGTGCTGGAGCGTTCCCATATTCCCCAGGACGCCCACAGTTGGGGCAAGGAATACACCAGCACCGCGGTGGATGGCTACGCCATCGAGGAATACACGCCCCTGTCCCAGCCCGCCACCGGGACTCGCCATCTTCTGGCCAATACCACCTTGCTGTGTCCCTCCGGCAATTCCGATCCAGGTTGCAGTGCCAATGCAGGGCTACCGCTCTTGAGGGTTTTGACCAATTCCAACTATCGGGTCTGGGAGTGGCTGTCCATCGAGCGGCCCGTCGTCGGGGTGCAGTGCGCGACCGGTAACAATAGCCGGGCGACTTGCACCCACGCGGCCGGAACCAATTGGGAAATCGTCCCTTCGACCGCCTTCGGCACGCTGACCCAAAGTACCTACAACACGGGAAGTTATTCTGCCGTCACCAATTACTCCGGCATGAATACCCTGGAAAGCACCCGCGGGGTATCGCGCCCGCTCTGTACCAGCGCCAGTCGTCCCAACGGCTGCAAGTATGGAGTCACCAATGCATCGAGCATCAATGGCAGCGACAACCCGAACTCAAGCATCTCGGGTTCCCAGGATAACTTTCTGAC
>VEPB01000434.1 GCA_012026715.1 Methylococcaceae bacterium
AGGGGGGCCAAGGCGCCGCCGTCGCGGCCGCTGAGGGCGATCACGGGCATGTCGCGGTCGTGGGCGGCGGTGACGGCCGACAGGATGCTGCCGGAATTGCCGGAGGTGGTGTAGACCAGCAGGCAGTCCGGGGCATGGCCCAGCGCCCGGACCTGCTTTGCAAACACTTCGTCGTAGCGGTAGTCGTTGGCGATGGAAGTGATGGCGGCGGTGTCGGTGGTCAGCGCGAGTGCCGGCAGGCCCGGACGTTCCCGTTCGAACCGGTTGATCAATTCCGATGAAAAATGCTCCGCCTGGGTGGCTGATCCGCCGTTGCCGCAGACCAGAATCTTGCCGTCGCTCAGGAGTGACTGGGCCAGCCGGATCGCGGCCAATTCGATGACCACGGCCAGATTGATGACGGCTTCCTGGCTAACCTGAATGCTGTGGCTGAATTGTTGATGGATGCGTTCTTGGAGGCTCATGAACTCAGGGGCGAAAGGCGTCTTTGATCCACTGCAAGGCCGGCCGGTCGATGGCGCCCGTCAGGGCGACCACGTCGAACCGGCTGGGCGAATCTTCGGCGCTGGACTGTAGGTAGTGAAGTGCCGTCTGGATGAGGCGGTTACGTTTTCGGGTGTCGATGCTTTCCAAGGCGCCGCCGAAGCGATCGCTGCGGCGGTAGCGAACTTCGACGAATACCAGGGATGCGCCATCACGCATGATGAGGTCGATTTCTCCCCCGCGACAGCGATAGTTGCGCGTCACCAAGCGCAAACCGTGCCGGGACAAGTGCCGCAGCGCGGCGTCCTCGGCGTCCCGGCCGTCAAGTGGACGGCCGTTTCCGTCATCATTGGCCGGCGTCACGGTCGTGCGCCTGCGCACCGGGCTGGAGCAGGGGGGCGATGCCGCGCGCCTGCAGCCCGCCGGCATCGAATTGGGCGCAGTGCAATTGGCGCTGGACCCGGTTGTCGTTGGCCAAGGTCAGAACCCCGGTCGCGCCGTTGAACCGCTGCTGCGGCGAGGCTTGCAGTTGATTGAGCTCCGGAATTAGTCGGTAGACGTCCAACCCCATTGGAACGAGGCGGCGATAGGGTTCCGGAGTGCGGTCCAGGACCGGTTGCAGCGCCTGCCGCGATAGCGGACCGCCGGTGTTGTCGTCGAGCAGCCAGGGGACGTCGCAGAACACGATGCCGGAAAGATCTGGATTTTGCGGAACGTCGGGGCGGCCGTTGTAAATCAGGGACGTGGCATAGATGGGTAGCGTGCGGCCCTGGGGCAGTTGAGTTTCCAGATAGGACTTGAGCAGGCTGCCGTCGCGGCTATCCGCAATCAGGAAAAGAAAGTCAGCAT
This sequence comes from Methylococcaceae bacterium, assembly GCA_012026715.1. Classification (GTDB taxonomy): domain Bacteria; phylum Pseudomonadota; class Gammaproteobacteria; order Methylococcales; family Methylococcaceae; genus VEPB01. The sequence goes on from VEPB01000434.1 coordinate 1,333, forward strand.
TGGCGCCGTTCGCCAGCAACTCCCGGGCCGGTCCGGAAAAATCCTCGCCGCCGGCCTTATAGGTTTTGATGGTGCCGACGCTGCCGCCCAGGCTGCGCCAGTACGCGGTGAAATGCTGGATGAGCCGTTGGCCCAAGGCCGAGGCCGGGGCCAGCACAACTGCCGATTGGCGACCGTCGAACCAGGCGCTGCCGGCGGATTGTTCCACTTCCTGTTCGGGAGTGAGTCCGAACTGGTAAATGCTGGAGCTCTGCACTTCCTTGACCTGGTTGAGCGCCAGTACCGGCACCGTCAATTCGGCCGATTTGGCCAGTGCGGTGAGCTCGTCCTTGATGAGGGGGCCGACCACGAAGTCGGCGCCGCCGGCGGTCAAGTCGTGGTAAATGGCGGCCGGATTGCCGCCCTGGGTGTCGCTGAAGCGCAGCTGCGGCTTGGCTGGGCTGGCATCGGCTCCCGCCGCGGCGTCCATGCCGGCTTTCACGGCTTGCCCCGCCGGCGCATAGGTGCCGGTCAACGGCAGCATCACGCCGATGATTCGGCCGGTGCCTGTGTTATCGCCGGAGGCTGGCGGGGTTGGCGGGGGAACCGGAGTCACTTGGGCCGGTGCAGTTTGGGCCGGTTCAGGTTTCTTGCGTTGCGGGGCTGGCGGGGTTTTCTCCGATTTGCCCAGAATACCGTCCAGGAAGGCGCCTTCGGCGGGATGGCCCATGAACCGGCTGCGCCAGCCGCGGATGGCTTCGGACCGTTCGTTGGCCGGCCCGCGCAAAATCTGGGTGAGCGCCATCCATCCGCCCAGCTCGTCCGGCGGGGGCGGCTGGAGTTGCTCCAGCGCCTGGTCCGGCAGCCGCTTCAAGGCATCGTAAATGGCTTCGTTGTTGGCCTGGATCATTTCCGGACGGGTCAGCAAGCGGCCCAGCGCCACCCGTTCGCGGGCGCTTTCCAGCATGTTGCCGAGCTGGTTGTAGGCCGAGGCCCTTAGGGTGTGGTACTCGGTTTCCGTAGCCGGATTCATGCGCTGGTAGTCCAGTTCCTGCAGCCGCTCCATGGCGGCCCGCGCGCGGCCCTGGTTGAGGTCGATGCGGCTGCGCAGCAGCAGGTAGCGCTGGAAGTCCGGATACCGCAACTCCTCGGGATCGATGGCGCTCAGCAAGGCTTGGGCGGCGCGGCTGTTGCCGTCTTTCAGTTCCGCATCGGCAGCCTCGAGCCGATAATAGTCCGGTGCGTCGGATTGTTCGATGAGGCGTTGGTAAATTTGCGAGGCGCCACCGTAGTCCTTGGATGCCAGGCGGTGCTCGGCTTCGGAAATCAGCGGGACGTCGTCAGGGCGCGGTCCCTGCCTGACGCACGCCGACAGCAACGCGAGCGCCGCGTAGATAACAAATCGCTTCATGGGGAATTTGGGTGGGAGAAGAAAAAGTGCCAAGCGGTGGAATACTATACCTAGTGGCCACGCCCATCGGCAATCTGGACGACATCAGCGCGCGGGCATTGCGGATCCTGCAAGCGGTGGATTTCATTGCCGCCGAGGATACCCGCCACAGCCGCGCCCTGCTGGATCGATACGGGATTGCCAGACCGCTGGTGGCGCTGCATGAACACAACGAGGATCGGGTCGCCGCAGCCCTGCTGGAGCGAATCGCCGGCGGTGAATCGGCGGCGCTGATCTCCGACGCGGGGACGCCCCTGATCAACGATCCCGGTTATCCCCTGGTCAGCGCGGCGCGGGCGCGGGGACTGACGGTGTCGCCGATTCCGGGGCCCTGCGCCCTGATCGCGGCGCTGTCGGCGTCGGGTCTCGCCACCGACCGGTTCGCGTTCGAGGGCTTCCCGCCGCGCCACAGCAGCGCCCGCCGCAGGCTCCTGACCGATCTGAAAGACGACAGCCGCACCCTGGTGTTCTACGAATCGAGCCACCGTATCCTGGCATTCTGCGAAGACATCGGCGCGGTTCTGCCGAACCGGCGGGAAGTGGTCATCGCCCGCGAACTGACCAAGCTGTACGAGACCATCGTCACCACCCGTGCGGCCGATGCGGCCGCCCTGGTTCGAGACACTCCGCACATGGAGAAGGGCGAGTTCGTGGTGATGATCGCCGGCGCGGAGCCGGTTGTCGCGGATGCCGGATTGAGCGCCGAGCAGGAGCGGGTGCTGAGGCTATTGCTGGAGGAGTGTTCGGTGAAGACCGCCGCCGCCCTCACCGCCCGCATCACCGGCGCCCGCAGGGAAACCGCCTACCAGGCCGCGTTGGTGCTGAAACAGGGAGCGGCGGGAGAGGGAGGCTGAGAGGGGCTCCGGCTATTCCGGCCGGCCGGGCCGGTCGGACTGGCGCAACGGTGCCGATGCGGCGTGGGTCACGTTCCTGGGAGCTTCCGCGTCCAGCTTGGTCATCATGTCGTCCCACGACGCGTATCGCTTGAAATCGGAGCTTCCGGCGGCAATTTGCGCGTTCACTTCCTGCTTGGCCAATTCCACGATTTGTTGTGGCTCCAGTCCGTCCACGGCCTTGGGAAAGGCATCGGGGCCTTCCTGGGACTTGAGCTTTTCCAGGATGCCGAAGGCCATGTCGAAGGAATTGCGGTCGGTGGTGGACATGGTGCGGCGCACCGTCATGGCCGACTTCTTCACCTCCAGGGTGGTGTCGCCGGAGATCTCCCGGCCCGCCTGCATGTGCTTGAGCGCGGGAAAGAAATAAATGATGGCCAGGATGATGGTGGCGCCGATCACGAGTTTCATGTTCATAGATTCTGGTCTCCCGGGGATGGTGTTGGGCTGTTTGCATTATATTGTGGGCCGGCCGCATCGCGGCTAGACGGTTCTCGCATTCCCCTTGCTATGCTATAGCAGCATATCTCATCTGGACTCCTCTCATGCTGATCCGATTCTTTGCCGTGCTTGGTTTGATTTCATCGGTTGCCGCCTGTTCCCACGACATCCAGTTGATGCGCCTGGAGGAAACCCTCAGCAGCTACGGTTCGGCGGTGCGCTGGAGCCGGTTTGAAGCCGCTTCCGACTTCCAAGCCGAGACCGCCCGGCGCCCGGTCGATCCCGAGGCTTACAAGGATATCCACATCACCGCCTACGACGTGGTCTACCGGCACGAGTCGGACGATCGGAAAAACGTGCGGCAGACGGCGGAAATCCGCTACTTTCTGGAACACGAAGGCGTGGAGAAGAAGGTCACCGACCGCCAGACGTGGAAGTTCGATGAACAAAAGAAACAATGGTTCCTGGAGACGCCGCTTCCTGTGTTTACGCGCTAAACAGGGGCCTTTAGCGGGCCGCAGGTGGTCCGTCGTCCCAATTTCCAATCCCGATTCCGTCCATGAAAACCCTCCATCCCGAGATCGAACCCAGCGCCAGCTTCAGCCTGGAAGCCGGAGAAGGCCATTACATCTATGTCGAGGAATGCGGAAATCCACGAGGGCTCCCGGCCGTCTTTCTGCATGGTGGCCCGGGTTCGGGGTGCCGCCCGTATCATCGGCGTCTGTTCGATCCTGCTCGTTATCGCGTGGTGTTGCTGGACCAGCGCGGTTCGGGGCGCTCGACGCCCGCCGGCGATCTGGAAGGCAACAGCACGGATCGCTTGTTGGCGGATCTGGAACTGGTACGCACCGCGCTGGGCATCGATCGCTGGGTCGTGTTCGGCGGATCCTGGGGCGCGGCGCTGGGGCTGCTATATGCGCAACGGCACCCGGAACGGGTTTTGGGGCTGGTGCTGCGGGGGGCCTTCCTGGCGCGCCAGCGTGATCTCGATTGGTATCTGCACGACGGTGCCAGCCGGCTCTACCCGGAACGCTGGGAAGAACTGACCAAGGTTCTTCCCCTGAAACCCGGCAGTGCCATTCTCGAGGTGTTGGAAGAGGTGTTCTACGGCCCGGATGAACTGGCCAAACTACGGTTGGCGAGGGCTTGGGCGCAATGGGGGGCCCAATTGACCCTGGGGCCTGAGTTCGATCCCGGCGAGGTGGAAAGCCGCAGCCCGACGCTACTCCTGCACCAGTTCGGCATCGAGCTGCACTATGCCCGCCACCACTACTTCATCGACGACAACCAGATTCTCGACCAGTGCGGCCGGTTGCCGCAGGTTCCGACGATGCTGATCCACGGGCGCTTCGACCTGGTCTGTCCGCCGGAGTCGTCGCTGGCGTTGAAGGAACGGATTCCCTGGGCGGACTTGCAGATCCTTCCCCTGGCAGGGCATTCCGGTTCCTGCGAGGCCATGATCGATGCGCTGGTGACGGCCTCCGACCGGATGGCCGCAGAGCTATCTCCTTGATCGCCAAACAACGTTTGATCATCGCCGTCACCGGTGCCACCGGTGCCGTCTATGGCGTGAGATTGCTGCAGGTGTTGCGGGAACTGGGTCGCTACGAGACCCACCTGGTGGTTTCGGCTCCGGGATTCATCAACCTGCAGCACGAGCTGGAGATGAAGCGCAAGGACATCGCCGCGCTGGCGGATGTCAGCCACGGCGTCAACGACGTGGCCTCCGCGATCGCCAGCGGAGCCTTCCGGACCGCGGGGATGATCGTCGCGCCCTGTTCCATGAAGACCCTCGGCGCCATTGCCCATGGTTTGTCGGACAACCTCATCGCCCGCGCCGCCGACGTGACCCTCAAGGAGCGACGGCGGCGGGTGGTGGTGCCGCGGGAGACGCCACTGAATCTGGCCCATCTTCGCAACATGGTGGCGCTGACGGAAATGGGTGGCATCGTCTTCCCGCCGTTGCCGGCTTTTTACGGCGGCCCCAAGACGCTGGAGAGGCTGGTGGACGAGACCGTCGGTCGCATCCTCGAGTTATTCGGCATCGACGACCACGGTCTGTTCGAGCCCTGGGAAGGTCTCGCGGCTCCCACCGAATAGACTCCCGCCGCCCCATGCCGCGATTCGTCAACCCGGCCGCTTTCCGGGTAAAATGCGCGCGCCGCAAAACCGGCGGCGTTCCATGAATCCCAGGTACCCCGATGTTTGACAATCTGACCGAGCGCCTCAACGACTCCCTGCGCAAGCTGCGCGGCCAAGGCCGTTTGACCGAAACCAATATTCAGGACACCCTGCGAGAAGTGCGCATGGCGTTGCTGGAAGCGGACGTGGCGCTGCCGGTGGTCAAGGATTTCGTCGAACAGGTCAAGGAGCGCTCGCTGGGACAGGAGGTTTCCAAGAGCCTCACGCCCGGTCAGGCCATGGTCAAGATCGTCCATGAGGAGCTCAAGGCTATCATGGGCAACGCCCACGAAAAGATCAGCCTGGCCTGCCAGCCACCGGCCGTCATCCTCATGGCCGGCCTGCAGGGTGCCGGCAAGACCACCACGGTGGCCAAGCTGGCCCGCTGGCTCAAGGAAAACGAGCGCAAGTCCACCCTGGTGGTGAGTGCCGACATCTACCGTCCGGCCGCCATCGAGCAGTTGCAGACCCTGGCGGGCGAGGTGAAGTCGGATTTCTTCCCCAGCGATCCCAGCCAGAAGCCAGTGGAGATCGCCAAGGCCGCCATCGAGCATGCCAAGAAAAAATTCCTCGATGTGGTCATCGTCGATACCGCCGGCCGACTCCACATCGATGAGGAGATGATGGCCGAGATCAAGGAGATCCATGCCGCGGTCAAACCCATCGAAACCCTGTTCGTGGTCGACAGCATGACCGGCCAGGACGCCGCCAACACCGCCAAGGCCTTCCACGATGCGCTGCCTTTGACCGGCGTGATCCTCACCAAGACCGATGGCGATGCCCGCGGCGGCGCCGCCCTGTCGATCCGCCACATCACCGGCAAGCCCATCAAGTTCCTGGGCGTGGGCGAAAAGACCGCCGCCCTGGAACGCTTCCACCCGGATCGTCTGGCTTCCCGCATCCTCGGCATGGGCGACATGCTGACCCTGATCGAGGAGGTCGAGGCCAAGGTGGACAAGGAGAAGGCCGAGAAGCTGGCCAAGAAGATCCACAAGGGCAAGTCCTTCACCCTGGACGACTACCGCGAACAACTTCAGCAGCTCAAGAGCATGGGCGGCGTGATGGCGATGCTGGACAAGTTGCCGGGCGCGGCGACTTTACCCAGGGAAGTCAAGGATAAGGTCAACGACAAGGAGCTTTACCAGCAGATGGCCATGATCAATTCCATGACCGCCAAGGAACGCCACGATCCGGACATCCTCAACAATTCCCGCAA
>VEPB01000277.1 GCA_012026715.1 Methylococcaceae bacterium
CAGCTTCTCGTAGGTGACCCGCTCGTGGGCCGCGTGAGCGTCCACCAGCACCAGTCCGCGCGGGGTTTCAGCCAGGATATAGGTGTTGTGGATGTGGGCGATGGCCTGGCCCAGGGGGTGTTCGGTTTCGGTTTCCGCCGGTTGCGGTGCCGGTCGGGCGCTCGGCGCATAAAGCTGGCGCATCGCGTCGATGGAATCCTTCACCTGCCATGGCAGGCTGGACTGGCGTGGCGGCGGAGCCGAATAGCCCCCCGAACGGCTGGGGCGATCCTGGGATGATGCGGTTCCCGTCATGTGGGAACTGGGCATTGGAATTGCCTCAAGCCCCTCTCCAATCTCATTAAACGGTCGCTCAGCCGCGACCCTTCCCTCTTGGAGAAGGGGTGAGGTGAGGGCCTCCGCGGCCATCCGGTCGCCGGGCCGCTGACCGGCCAGCGCCCGGTGCAAGGCCTGAAACAGGAAATCGTGCACCAGCCGGCCTTCGCGGAAGCGCACCTCCAGCTTGGCGGGGTGGGCGTTGACGTCCACCAGCGCCGGGTCCAATTCCAGGTACAGGGCGTAGACCGGATGACGGCCGTGAAACAGCACATCCTCGTAGCCCTGCTTGACCGCGTGGCTCACCAGCTTGTCCCGCACCAGCCGGCCGTTGACGTAGAAGAACTGCAGATCGGGTTGGGCGCGGGAGAAGGTGGGTTGGGCCACCCAGCCGGACAGCCGCAGTCCCGCCGAGGCGAACTCCACCGCCAACGCGTTGGCCAGAAACTCCTCGCCGCACACCAGGGCCAGCCGCTTTTCCCGTTCGCCCTGGCTGCGCGCCGGCTTCAGGTCCAGGACGTCGCGCTGATTGTGACGGAGCTTGAAGCCGGTCTCGAACCGGCTCAGGGCCATGCGCTGCAGCAAGGTCTCGATGTGGCCGAACTCGGTCTTCTCCGAGCGCAGAAACTTGCGCCGGGCCGGGGTGTTGTAGAACAGGTCTCGCACTTCCACGCTGGTACCGCGCGGATGGGAGGCCGGCACCACCCGATAGTTTTCCTCGGTGCCATCGGCCTGGATTTGCCAGGCGTTGTCGCCCGCCGCGGTGCGCGACGTGAGGATCAACCGGGACACCGAACTGATGCTGGGCAGGGCCTCGCCGCGAAAGCCCATGCTGGCGACCCGCTCGAGGTCGTCCAGGCTGGCGATCTTGCTGGTGGCGTGACGCAGCAGCGCGACCGGCAATTCCTCCCGTTCCATGCCGCAGCCGTCGTCGCGGATGCGGATCAGCCGCGCGCCTCCGGCTTCGATATCCACCTCCACCGATCCAGCGCCGGCATCGAAGCAGTTCTCCACCAACTCCTTCACCACCGAGGCGGGCCGATCCACCACCTCGCCGGCGGCGATCTGATTGACCAACTGGGGGGGCAGGACTTGGATGCGCATGGGAGTTGGAGCAATGGCGGGGAGGCCATTTTACCGAACCGGGCGCGCTGTGGGGATGAGTCCTGGTCGATCCGGTTCGGCAAGAGGTTTTGTCGGGTGGGCAGGCCTCCTTTGCCCACCG
>VEPB01000473.1 GCA_012026715.1 Methylococcaceae bacterium
ACCTCGTCTACACTCATGATCGCTCCGGCCCGCGTAGATATCGGTATTAGCCCCACATTTTGCAGGAAAACGGCTACACTGACTGGCGTTCGCGGGGACATCTACGGATAGCCGACAGCGACTGGTACCGCAAAGCTTCTCCAACTTGACAAACCTGGGTAAGACAGAGTGGGTTCTTTACCTCTTGTGCCTATTGAATTCGTCATTGCGACCGGCGAGGATGCCCCGTCCACCGATTCATCCGCCCCCATCGAATGGGGATTCATGATGGAGAATCTGAGGTCGGTGAATGTCGGCCCCATACTGGTATCCGATGACCTCACCGAATACTTTGCCCACCAAATCGCCCGTTCACCCAATAATCTGCTCCGCCATACCCAACGGATTTTCTTCCATTTCGGTAGCGGCGACGAAGAAGGTCTCTATTCGGCCTTGTTGGATCTGTTCATGGCCTTGAAGGAGAAAGGCCGCGCACTGCGTTCCCGCCTCCTGGGCGGCAGCAAGTCGCGACTTTCCACCGAACGTTTCGATGCTCTCGCCCGATTTGTTGCGGAACCGGTCAATGAAACCGAACTCCCACGAGGGACATTGTCAGTGCTATCGCAGGGACTGACCGGAATCCTTCCGATCGTCAGCGAAGAAAGGGGGCCGGCGGAAAGCAGCCGCGATGTCTTGGTCGAAGCCCGTGAGCACATCGAGTATTTCCAGCTGGACGAGGCGCGCACCCTATTGGAGAGCGCCTTGCTCGACGATCCGCAACGCGACGATCTGCAGCAGGAACTGCTCGCCCTCTACTTGGCCACCAACGACATGGCCGGATTGCGCGCCACCCGTAACCAGCTCGCCCAATTGCTGGATCCCCTACCCGAGCATTGGCTGGCATTCGACGACCAGCAAGACGGAGCCGACAACCCATGAGCCAGAAGCCGTCCGAATCACCCCTGCGCATCGCTGTTCTCGGGATGGATAGCCGTACGGAAAACCTCTTCAGGATGTTCTTCCGTGGACCCTGCCAGAACCGTGCGATGGTGGTCGGCAGCGAGACCCCGGAAGCGACCCTGATCGACCTGGATGTACCTCAGGGCGCCAAACTGTTCGAGCAGCACCGCTCCAGATATCCGCAGCAGCCGGTTATCCTGCTGTCCATCAATCCGCCCGCCGAAGCTGACGCGCACACCATACTGGTCAAGAAACCGGCCCAGGCCCAAGCGATGCTGGCGGCCATCACGCGGACCCAGGAACTGGTCGCCGCGGTGCGACAGCCCAGGTCGGCTGCCCAGGCAGAACCTTCAGCCGAACCCGAAGAAGCCAAACCCGCCATGAAGGTGGTGACCCGGCCAGTCGCCAACGAGGGCTCGGCACAACGTGCCGCCTCTCTGCTCAACGAGCAGGTTTTCAAGAGCTATCTGGGCCATCGCGACGATATTGATCCCCAGGATCCCAAGCAGCTGGCCACGCTGTTTTACAACCCCCGAGAATTCCTCCAAGGCCATGTGCATTCCGCCTGGGAGGTTGCGGTGACCCGCGACCTGCCGACCCGGCTGGAAACGCCCTGGCGATCCATTTCCTTTTTTCCGGACCAGCGGATGATCCACGTCGCGGCGGATGAGGCACAACTGCGGGCGGTGTGCGGAATACCATTCCGCAACATCGTCAGCATGGACGTCGGCATGGACGGGCGCCAGTCACTCTCCAACGTCAAGACCATTACCGCCGACGAAGCCAAAAGCTTGCTCGAATCGGAGCACTTGGTATCTCTGGAGTCTTTCCTCTGGAAGATTGCGCTGCTGACCTCCAAAGGTCGGATCCCCGACGCCGTCGACCCGCTCCGGCCAATCCAGCTCAAACGCTGGCCCAACATGACGCGGATTACCCTGCCGCCTCACGCGATGCGGATCGCCGCCCTGCTTCACGACAGCCCGATGACGCCGTTCCAGGCTGCGCAACGGCTGGGCATCCGTCAACAGTACGTGTTTGCCTTCTTCAGTGCCGCCTATGCCCTCGGACTGATCAGCCAACCGGCAGAGGGTGTCCGGCCCGCCACCGCATCGACACAGCCTGCAAACCCTGCAGCCGCCGAGAAAGTGTCGCTGTTCAAGAAAATCCTCAATCGCCTCAAAATGAGCTGACCTCGAAGGACGCTGACGCCCATGAGCCAGTACAACAAAATCATCTTCACCGGCCCCGTCGGGGCAGGCAAGACCACCGCTATTGCATCCCTCAGCGACTCGGCTCCCGTCAAGACCGACGCCCGCGCCTCCGATATGACCAAGGAACGCAAGGCGTCAACCACTGTAGCGCTGGATTACGGGATCATGAACCTGCCAGGAGGCGAGAAGATCCACTTGTACGGAACGCCGGGGCAGGAACGCTTTGATTTCATGTGGGACATTCTCACCACCGGAGGGATCGGCCTGGTGCTACTGATGGACAACACCCGCACCGATCCTTTCCAGGACTTGAAGTTCTTCATCGGCAAGTTCCGCGAATTCATCGATCAGACCAATCTGGTGATCGGCGTCACTCAAATGGATCTGAGCCGTCATCCGCCCCTTGAAGCCTATCACAGCCAAGTGGAGGCACTGGGATTGAAATCGCCGATTTTTGAGGTCGATGCGCGCAGCAGAGAGGATGTTTCGATCTTGATCCAGGCGCTGCTTTATTCGCTCGATCCCGAGCTCGAGGAGACCCCGTAATGGGCTATACCCTGGTCGAAAATCTGTTCATTCAGCCTACGCCCGCCGGTTGCTACTACGCCCTGTCGACCCCGGCCAAGTCCCCGGAAAGGCTGCTGCTGCGGGCTCTGCTGCACCAGAACCCGACTCCGGCACTGGATCTTGATTCGCTTCGTTCGTGGTCGACCCTGGACGATCCCGAACAAGGGCTGTCGCTGCTGCATCGGGCGCAGTCCTTGCGCTGGGTGCAAGGCTTCCACGAGCCGCGCCAGTGCCCTGATCAACCCCTGGAAACCATCCTGCCACGATTGCTGCACAGTTTCAGCAATCAGGGCAAAGCCCTGCTCGCGGACCACCAGGGATTTTATCTGGCATCCAGCGGGTTTCCCCACGAAGTGGCAGAAGAGCTGTCCGCGTTGAGCGCCGATCTGGCCAATCTGCACGAGCGCCGCGTCGGTGTGCTGCAGCACAACATGGGCCTTAACAGCAGCGCCTTCGCCATCGTCGACGCTGCCGGCAACAGTCGACTGGGCTTTTGGCCACTTTATATCGGAGAACTGCGCTTCGTGCTGGTCATCAATGGCATGCCACATCTGAACCACCCCGATTTCGTCACGCTGACATGGCTGCTCAGCAGACGTTATACCTGAGTAGGCCGGCAACCCGGTCTTCGCCAGGCGTTTTTCCGGCACGGGCATCCCGCTCCGGGACCACCGGTGCCCAACCCACTCTGCAAATCCACCAACCGAAGAACATGAGGATCTCCAATGCGCGCTGACATGCTTACTTCCATCCTGAACGAACTCAACGGCACCTCCGCCGATATTGAGGCCTCCGGCATCATCTCCACCGACGGCTTGATCATGGCCGCGGTTCTGCCGCAAGGGCTGGACGAAGACCGCTTGGGTGCCATGAGCGCCGCCATGCTGTCTTTGGGTGACCGGACTTCCCAGGAACTGGCGCGAGGCGGACTGGAACAGGTACTGATCAAGGGCGCCAAGGGATACGTGCTGATGACCTACGCCGGCAACGAGGCCGTTTTGACCGTCATGGCGAAACCCAACGCCAAGCTTGGACTGATCTTTCTCGACGTCAAGCGGGCCGCCGAAAGCGTTGCCGCACTGATTTGACGTCCACGTTGCCAGCCCACCAACGAGACGGTCGACGACCATGGTTATTCACGCCCTCCAAGACATGCTCCCTAGCGATGTAGCCGGGGCTTACCGCGAATACAACCTGACCTATTTCGACGGCGCTCAGCGGAAGGTATTGGTCGTCGATGAGGAAGTCCCCTACCCGGAAGGCCGTCTCATCGTGTCGCGGACCGACCCACAGGGGATCATCACCCACGCCAACCAGTCTTTCGTGGACATGTCAGGATTTACCATGGACGAACTGATCGGCGCGCCCCATTATATCCTGAGGCATCCGGACATGCCGCCGGTTGCCTTCAAGGGCTTGTGGGACACCCTGGCCCGTGGTGAAACCTGGCAGGGCTACGTCAAAAATCTGCGGAGGGACGGGCGCTACTACTGGGTCAAGGCAACCGCGATCCCCAACGTCCGCAATGGCCAGGTGGTGGGCTACACCTCGGTACGCCGCAAGCCATCACGGCAGAAAATTGCCGAGTGCGAAAAGCTGTACCCGACCCTCTTCTAGGCTGTCCGGAGCTTCCCCATGACTTTCCAATTCACCGTGAGCCCGGACTTTACCCCGGATCACCTGTCGGGCTGGTACATCTTCAACACCTGGCTGCAGAAGGCGGTCGACCTGCACATCCACCTCCACATCTACGACGATTTCCATCAGCAGCGGGATGCCATTCAGAACGACAAGGTCGACCTGATCTATGCCAACCCCTTCGACGCCGCCATGCTGGTGCGCGAAAAGGGCTTCCGGGCACTGGCCCGACCCGCCGGCAAGGCCGATGAGGCCTTGGTCTGTGTCGGTGAATCCAGCCCCGTTCAAAAAGTTGAGGACCTGCAGCCTGGCACCCGCCTGGCCACCACCGACGATCCGGACGTCCATCTGATGGGCATGATCATGCTGGAACCCGCCAACCTCGGCAAAGAAAACATCACCATGGTTCCCTGCGACACCTATGTGCTGGTGGCCAAGGAGCTGATCAAGGGAACCAGCGACGTGGGCATCTTCCTGCAGGAGGCCTATCACGACCTCAGCTCCATCATCCGCCGCCAGCTGCGGGTGCTGGTAAGCGGCCAGATCCAACTGGTGCACCACTGTCTCATGGTTGGCCCCAACCTCCATCCCCATCGGGACAAGCTGCTTCAGGCCCTGCTCACCATGGGAGATGATCCCAAAGGCCCTGGCGTGCTGGAAGCTTTGAAGTTCCCTCACTGGGAAGCGGTCGACGAGGAGGAGATGGAGTTCATGATCGACCTGATGGATACCCTCAACACCTGACGACGCGTTCCGCAGTCCCGTCGGAGCCGATGACAATGCCGCGTCTTCTATGACAGAATTGTCAGGTTAATTCAGCCACTCGGGAGAACTAGATGCGCGTCATACTGCTGGGCAGCCCCGGCTCCGGCAAGGGCACTCAAGCCCAGTTCATCGTCGAACGTTTCGGCATTCCCCAGATTTCCACCGGCGATATGCTGCGCGCCGCAGTCCGCGAAGGCACTCCGTTAGGCATCGAGGCCAAAAAGATCATGGATGCGGGGCAGTTGGTGTCCGACTCCATCATCCTTGGCCTGATCCGGGAACGAATCGCCAAGGACGACTGCGCCAATGGCTTCTTGCTGGACGGCTTTCCCCGCACCATCGCCCAGGCCGACGGACTGCAGCAAATGGGCGTCGGTTTGGACCACGTGGTGGAGATTGCCGTGGACGACGAGGAAATCGTCAGGCGGCTGAGCGGCCGGCGGGTTCATCCGGGCTCCGGCCGGACCTACCATGTGATCTTCAATCCGCCCCGGCAGGAAGGCCTCGACGACGAAACCGGCGAGCCCCTGCAGCAGCGGGATGACGATCAGGAAGGGACGGTCCGCAACCGGTTGCGTATCTATCACGACCAAACCAAGCCGTTGGCCGATTATTACCGGACCCGCGCGGAGCGCGGCGAAGTCCGCTATACCACCATCCCCGGCGTCGGCTCGGTGGATGATATCCGCGCCCAAGTGCTGGCCGCCATCGCTTGAGCGAGCCGATCCAGCGCCTACCGGCCGATTTCACTGCAACGTCGTTACCTCCCACGGTCCCATCCCCAATGACAGGCAAAACCCTCTACGACAAACTCTGGGAAGACCACCTGGTCGCCCAGGACCCCGACGGTTCCGCGCTGATTTACATCGACCGCCAACTGGTCCATGAAGTCACTTCGCCCCAAGCGTTCGAGGGACTGCGCCTATCCGGCCGCAAGCCCTGGCGCACCGCCGCCAACCTGGCGGTGGCCGATCACAACATCCCCACCAAGGATCGCGACCAGGGTATTGCCGACCCCATCTCCCGGCTGCAGGTGCAAACCCTGGAGGACAATTGCAAGGAGTTCGGCATCACCGAATTCTCCATGAGCGACCCGCGCCAAGGCATTGTCCACGTGATGGGCCCCGAGCAGGGCGCCACCCTGCCCGGCATGACCATCGTCTGTGGCGACTCCCACACCTCGACCCACGGCGCGTTCGGGGCCCTCGCCTTCGGCATCGGCACCTCGGAGGTGGAACATGTTCTGGCAACCCAGTGCCTGGTCCAGCGCAAGGCCAGGAACATGCTGATCCGGGTCGACGGCAAGGTCGGCCCCGGCATCACCGCCAAGGACATCGTGCTGGCCATCATCGGCAAGATCGGCACCGCCGGCGGTACCGGCTATGCGGTCGAATTTGCCGGCGACGCCATCGCCGCGCTGTCCATGGAAGGCCGCATGACGGTGTGCAACATGGCAATCGAGGCCGGCGCCCGATCCGGCCTGATCGCCGTCGACGAGACCACCATCGACTATCTGCGCGGCCGCCCCTATGCTCCGAAGGACGAGCTGTTCGAGACCGCCGCCGAAACCTGGCGCCGGCTGCGCAGCGACGTCGACGCCGCGTTCGACGCCGTAATCACGGTGGATGCCGCGAGCATCCGGCCCCAGGTGACCTGGGGCACCTCACCGGAGATGGTGTGCCCGGTGGACGGCAAGGTGCCCGATCCGACCCAGGAGTCCGATCCGGTCAAGCGCGAAAGCATCCAGCGGGCGCTCAGCTATATGGGCCTGGAACCGGGCACACCGCTGACCGCCGTCAACGTCGACAAGGTCTTCATCGGTTCCTGCACCAACGCCCGCATCGAGGACCTGCGAGCCGCCGCCGAAGTGGTCAAGGGCAAGAGCGTTGCCGGCAGCATCAAGCTGGCTTTGGTGGTACCGGGTTCCGGCCTGGTCAAGCAGCAGGCCGAGGAAGAAGGGCTCGATCAGGTTTTCACCGAAGCGGGATTCGAATGGCGCGACCCCGGCTGCTCCATGTGCCTGGCCATGAACGCCGACCGCCTCGAACCCGGCGAGCGTTGCGCTTCCACCTCAAACCGCAACTTCGAGGGGCGCCAAGGCTACGGCTCGCGCACCCATCTGGTGAGCCCGGCCATGGCTGCTGCCGCAGCCATTTACGGACATTTCGTCGACATCCGTTCCATCTAATCGATCGAGCACCATGCGCGCCTTTCAAAAAATCACCTCGCGAGTCATCCCCGTCGACCGGTCCAACGTCGACACCGACGCCATCATCCCCAAGCAATTCCTCAAGTCGATCAAGCGCAGCGGCTTCGGCCCCTTTTTGTTCGACGAATGGCGCTATCTGGATCGGGGTGAACCCGACATGGATTGCAGCGGCCGCCCGCTCAACCCGGAATTCGTGTTGAACGTACCCTGTTACGCTGGCGGCGAGATCCTGCTGGCCCGGGAAAACTTCGGTTGCGGCTCCTCGCGGGAACATGCGCCCTGGGCCATCGCCGACTACGGCATCCGGGTCATCATAGCCCCCAGCTTCGCCGACATTTTTTACAACAATTGCTTCAAGAACGGGCTGTTGCCCATCGTGCTGGATGCCACCATCGTCGACCGGCTATTCGCAGAATGCGGTCCCGGCTATGCCCTGACCGTGGATCTTAAGGAGCAGGTCATCCAGACCCGCTACGGCGAGTCCATCCATTTCGACATCGACCCGTCGCGGAAGCACCGGCTGCTCAACGGCCTCGACGACATCGCCCTGACCCTGCAACGGGCCGATGAAATCCGCGCTTATGAAGCCCGGCGCGCGCAACAAGCGCCCTGGTTGTTTGCCACCCACTGAATTGGCCCTCATCTAGCTCAACATGACCCAGAAAATCGCCGTCCTCGCGGGCGACGGCATCGGCCCGGAAATCGTCGCCGAAGCCCTCAAAGTTCTAGACACCCTTCGCGCCGACTTCGGCCTGGCCGTGGAGACCGAAGCAGGCCTCATCGGCGGTGCCGCCTATGACGCCACCGGCACCCCGTTCCCCGACACCACCCTCAAGCTGGCGCAGCAGGCCGACGCCGTGCTGCTGGGCGCGGTCGGCGGCCCCAAATGGGAGCCATTGGATTACTCGGTTCGTCCTGAGCGGGGGCTGCTGGGCCTGCGCTCGGAACTGGAACTTTTCGCCAACCTGCGCCCGGCCATCCTCTATCCCCAGCTGGTGCATGCCTCCACCCTGAAACCGGAGGTGGTTGCAGGACTCGACGTCATGATCATCCGCGAACTGACCGGAGGCATCTATTTCGGCCAGCCACGCGGACGCCGCAACAATGCCCAGGGCGAGCGAGAAGGCTACAACACGCTGATCTATAGCGAATCGGAAATCCGCCGCATCGCCCACATCGCGTTCCAGGTGGCGCGCAAGCGCGATAAACGGCTGTGCTCCATCGACAAGGCCAATGTGCTGGAATGCACGGAATTGTGGCGGGAGGTGGTCGTCGAAACCGGCAAGGACTACCCCGAGGTGGAATTGAGCCACATGTACGTGGACAATGCAGCCATGCAGCTGGTGCGCAACCCCAAGCAGTTCGACGTGATGCTGACCGACAACATGTTCGGCGACATTTTGTCCGATTGCGCCGCCATGCTCACCGGCTCCATCGGCATGCTGCCGTCCGCGTCGCTGGACAAGGCCGGCAAGGGCATGTACGAACCCATTCACGGCTCGGCGCCGGACATCACCGGCAAAGGCATCGCCAACCCGATCGCCACCATCCTGTCGGTCGCCATGATGCTGCGCTACACCTTGAACAACGAAGCCTTGGCAGACCGGGTCGAGCAAGCGATTCGCGCCACCCTGGACGAAGGCTATCGGACCCCAGACATCTATTCCGAAGGAACCGCCAAGGTCGGCACGGTGCAGATGGGCGACCTGATCGTCCGCAAACTGCGCGCATAGGCCTTCGGCGGAGCGAGACCATGAGCAAGACTTACGACGTGGCCATACTCGGTGCGACCGGGGCGGTCGGCGAAACCATGCTGGCCATCCTGGAGCAGCGCAACTTTCCGGTCGGCCGGCTCTACGCCCTGGCCAGCAACCGCTCCGCCGGTGTCGAACTGGAGTTTCGCGGCGAGACCATCCGGGTGCAGGACGTGGAGCAATTCGACTGGAGCCACGTCCAAATCGGGCTGTTCTCCGCCGGCGCCTCGGTATCCGCCCGCTGGGCGCCCATCGCCGCCGCGGCCGGTTGCGTGGTGATCGACAACACCTCCTGCTTCCGCTACGAAGACGACATCCCGCTGGTGGTACCGGAAGTCAACCCGCAAGCCATCGCCCAGTACAGGAACCGCGGTATCATCGCCAATCCCAACTGCTCCACCATCCAGATGGTGGTGGCGCTCAAGCCCATCTACGACGCGGCCGGCATCGAGCGCATCAACGTCTGCACCTATCAGGCAGTATCCGGCACCGGCAAGAAAGCCATCGACGAGTTGGCCGGGCAAACCGCCAACCTACTCAATGCCAAGCCCATCGATGCCAAGGTGTACCCTAAGCAGATCGCGTTCAACGTCCTCCCCCAAATCGACATCTTCATGGACAACGGCTACACCAAGGAGGAAATGAAGATGGTCTGGGAAACCCGGAAGATCCTGGGCGACGACGGCATCCTGGTGAATCCCACCACGGTTCGGGTGCCGGTTTTCTACGGCCATTCCGAGGCGGTTCACATCGAGACCAAGACCAAGATCAGCGCCGACCAGGCCCGCGAGTTATTACGCGATGCTCCGGGAATCCGAGTGATCGATGAACGCCAGCCGGGCGGCTATCCGACCGCCGTGACAGAAGCGGCCGGGCGGGATGACGTGTTCGTCGGACGAATCCGTGAGGACCTGTCGCACCCGCGTGGTTTAAATCTATGGGTGGTCGCCGATAATGTACGCAAAGGAGCCGCTTTAAACAGCGTTCAAATCGCTGAAGAACTAGTCAAAACCCATATCTAGCGCTAGTCTTTCAACCTATTGAAAAAGTTCCGCAGCGAGTGCGGCGAACCTGAACGGATCTGAAGAAAGGAGCAGGTAACGTGCGTAAGATTCCTAAATCCTTAGCGATAATGGGGCTTTTGACCCCGCTCGTTGCTCCCGTCAGCGCGGGCGCTTTAGGTATAGGAGATATCCGGCTACGGTCGAACCTGAACCAACCGCTCAACGCGGAAATTCCGCTCGTCACCTCCGGCTCCGACTCCCTCTCCGACATCAAGATTTCGTTGGCTCCGCCGGAGGCGTTCGCGAGAGCCGGCATCGAACGCCAGTATTTCCTCTCCAAGTTGAAATTTCAGGCCGTTCAAAAAGCCGACGGGTCTTACATCATACAGGTCACCTCGCAAGAGCCCATTACCGAACCGTTCCTCAACTTCCTGATGGAAGTCAATTGGCCCCAAGGCCATTTGCTCCGGGAATTTACCGCGTTGGTGGATCCGCCCGCGACCTATGAGGGTCGCACGGTCGTCAGCAACGACGCGCCCGAATTCGTCGCCCCTGCGAAACGCTTGGCCGCCGAGGAACCGCCGAAACCCGCTGCGGCGCGCCGCTCAGCAGCGGCTCCTCGCAGCAACGGCGCCGAAGCGCCCCTTCCAGCGGCAGGCAGCTATGGCCCAGTCAAGAAGGATGAAACGTTGTGGGGTATCGCCCGGTTACTGGCACGCGATACGGGCGTCGCCCCCGACCGAATGATGCAGGCGCTGTTCCAGGCCAACCCCCAGGCATTTTCACGAAACGACATCAACGCATTGAAGGCCGGCGCCACTCTTGCGATTCCCAGCAAGGACAGCATCGTCCAGGGAAGAGCGGTAAAACCGCTGGAGACCCCGCCGGAATCTACGGTTGCCTCTGCCCAGAAGCCCAAGACCAAACCACCTACACCAGCCGCTGCGCCAGAACAGGCACCCCGTGGTGAGCTGAAGCTGTATACGCCTTCGGAAACCAAGCCGGAATCGGGGACGGGCTCGGCGCCGCCGGCGGCGACCGGAACTCCCACTGCTGGCACTCCGGCGGTCCCGGAGAAGGCTGCCGAAGCTCCCGCGGTCGACCCCCGCATTGCCGAATTGCAGCAAAAGCTGAATTCGCTGCAGGGCCAGCTGAGCATCAAGGACGAACAGATTGCGACACTGCAGGCACAACAACAGGCCAAGCAGGCTCAGCCGGTTCCGCCGCCGGTCCAGCCGCCGCCGGTGGTCGAAACGCCCGCGGCTACGCCGGCGCCATCGGCACCTCCGGTTGTTCAGGCCACGCCTGTTGTCGCACCCACAGCACCGCCGGTCGCGCAGGCGCCGCAACCACCCGTCACCCCTCCACCGGCACCGGCCAAGCAGCCGACCCCAGCGCCGGAGGCGGAAACCAATTGGTTCAACTGGCTGCCGGACGCCTATTATCTGGAAGTCGCGGGGGCCGGAACCCTGCTGGTCGGGGCCTTGATCTGGGTTGCCGTTCGTCGTCGAGCCGCCATGCTAGACGATTTCGAAAGCATGTTTCCGCGCGATGCCCAGGAAAGCGCCTTCAGCGAAATCTATGCGCAAAAGCCGGCGGACTCCAAAATGCCCGCCCCGGAAGGCTCCAGCAGTTTCAAGAGTTCATTCCTGGTCGAATTCTCCGCCAGCGATTTCGACGCCCTGGATACCGAATCCGACGAACTGGATCCAATCTCCGAAGCGGACGTATATCTGGCCTATGGTCGCTACAAACAAGCCGAGGAGCTGATCCGCAATGCCATCGTCCAGTTCCCGGAGCGCGACGAATGTAAGCTGAAGCTTCTGGAAATCCATTACGCCACCGAAAATCGGGAGGCATTTGAAAGCTATGCGAAGGAATTGCATGGCCTGAAGAAAGACAGCGACCCCGAGTTTTGGGGAAAAGTCATGGAAATGGGTCGGGAGCTGTGCCCCGACAGCGCGTTGTTTTATTCAAGCGACTCGTCGATTCTGCAGTTGGGGGGCAACGACTTATTCAGTCGTCCGGCCGAAGAAGCGAGATCCACCGAGTTCATTCCGCTGGGCACGGCAAGATCAACGTCTCCGGACGACGAAGAAGCAGAAATCTCAGTCGAACCGCCGCCGGTGCCAACGCCCGCCCCCCCTGCCAAACCGGATGCTGGGACGATGTTCGATTCTTTGGACTTCGGCGAGTCTGCCGAAGGACCGGATGACTTCATCCTGGACTTTGAGGCGCCCACGGTTCCGGCCAAGACCGCAGAACCAGAGACTCCCAAGGCAAAAGAATCCGCCCCCTCCGGCAAAGCCCCGATGGCGCTGGATTTCGACCTGGATTTCCTTTCGGCCCAGGACGAGGTGGAAGTCGAGCAAGAGACCGCACCCATCCTGGATTTCGGCGATCAGTCCTTCGAAGACCTCACAGACATGAACGAGTTGGAGACCAAGCTGGATCTTGCCAAGGCGTTCGTCGACATGGACGACGTCAGTTCCGCCCGTGAAATCCTTGAGGAGATCGCCCAGGCAGGCAACGACGCACAAAAGAAGGAAGCACGGAGCCTGTTGGCCAAGATCGAATAACTACTCGCCAAGAGGCCGGATACGGCGATTCGCCCTATCCGGCCGCCTTGGGAAGCAGCGCGATCCACCAATTACCTCCCCCTACCCTTGGGCGGCTCCTCGACGCAACCGCCCGACGCTCCCCGTCCCCGATGCCGTCTAAACCTTTTCCGACGCCGCGCTTCCAGGTCGGCATCGATCTCGGGACCACGAATACGGTGGTCGCTTACAGTGAGCTGACTCCATCCCCGGTCATCGAGCTTTTTCCGATCGAGCAGTTGGTTGGCCCAGGGCAAACGGCGGCCCGCCCTTCCCTTCCCTCCACCCGCTACCACCCGGCAGCTGACGAACTCCCGGAAAGCGACGTGTCCTTACCGTGGGAGCGCGGCGCGGGAGGAACGCAAACCGTGCTGGGGGAATACGCACGGGTTTTAGGCAGCAAGTCGCCGGCCCGGCAAGTCAACAGCGCCAAGAGTTGGCTGTGCCACCGCAACGTCGACCGGCTCGCGCCCATCCTGCCGTGGAATGCGCCGGAGGGAATTCCCAGGGTATCGCCAGTGGAAGCCTCGGCTTCCTATCTCGACCATGCCCGCCAAGCCTGGAACCAGCGCTATCCCGACGATCCGCTGGAACACCAGGACATCGTGTTGACCGTCCCCGCCTCCTTCGAAACCCTGGCGCGCCAGCGCACCGAGGAAGCCGCCAGGCGTGCCGGCCTCACCCGCATCCGCCTGCTGGAAGAACCGCAATCCGCTTGCTACCACTGGCTTTGGCAGCACCGCCGAACGATTGCGGAAGAACTGGCGGGGTGCCGTACCCTGCTGGTGATCGACATCGGCGGAGGCACCACGGACTTCTCCCTGGTGCAGATCCGCCACGAAGGGGCCGGGATTCACGAACTCAACCGGATCGCCGTCGGAGATCACCTGATGCTAGGCGGGGACAACATCGATCTCGCCCTCGCTCACCTGGCCGAAGGTCGACTGCAGGGCGAAGCGGCCTCCTTGTCGGCAGGACAGTTCGCCGAACTGCTAAGCCAATGCCGCACGGCCAAGGAAGCGCTGCTCCGAGCCGATGCTTCCGCAAGCCACCCGGTAACGCTGCTGGGAAGCGGCCATCGGCTGATCGGTGCCAGTCGCACGGTCCAACTCAGCGCCAAGGAAGTAGCCGAACTGGTGCTGGACGGCTTCTTCCCCAACATCACCCCGGAAGACCTACCAGCCCGCAAACGCAGCGCCGTCGTCGAATTCGGGCTGCCCTACGCCGCCGATCCCGCCATTACCAAACACATTGCCGCCTTTCTGAAGCAGCATCGCGAGACCATCGCCGGTTCCGGCGGCGGCAACCCGATCCCGGATGCGGTCCTGCTCAACGGCGGGCTGTTCCTTAGCTCGCTGTTGGCCGCTCGCGTGCTCGACATCCTCGCGCGCTGGCGCGGCCATCCGCTGAAACAGCTGCGCAACGACCATCCCGAGTTTGCCGTCGCCTTTGGCGCGGTAGCCTATGGATTGGCCCAGCGGGGATTGCTCGGGGAAAAAATCCGCAGCAGCGCCGCCCGCAGCTATTTCCTGCTGTTGGAACCCAATGCCGACGATGCCAAAGGCGTCTGCCTGCTCCCCAAGGGATCGGAGGCGGAATCCGAACAGGTACTGGCCGACCATGTGTTTGCGTTGAGTTTGGGACGGCCGGTCAGTTTCCGCCTCGTCAGCACCAACGATGAAACGGCTTATCGGCTGGGCCAGGTGGTCGCCGTCGACCCTGAACGGTTCAGTCCGCTGCCGCCGCTGACCCTGGCCCTGCAGGCCACAGGCGACTGCGAAGCCACGGTGCGCCTGGCCGCCACGATCACCGAACTGGGCGACCTCAAGGTCCAGTGTATCGAACAGGCCGAACCCGCCCGGCATTGGGAACTGCTGTTCCAGCTGGAAACGGACTCCGTCGCCCCGCTTCCGAGTTCCGGCAGCCAACCGCTCGTCGACGAAGCCGCGGTCTTGATCGGGATGGTTTTCGGCAAAAAAAGCAAGACCGTTGATCCCAAGCGGGTGAAGAGCCTCCGCACCGATCTGGAAAAGCGGTTCGGCAAGCGCGCCGACTGGCCCCTGCCGGTGCTGCGGGGACAGTTTGATGCCTTGATGCAAGGAGCTGGATTCCGCCGGCGTTCCGCGGATCACGAAAAGCTCTGGCTCAATCTGGCCGGATATTGCCTGAGGCCCGGACATGGCGCCCCGCTGGACGAATGGCGCATCGATCAGCTTTGGCCGATTTACGCCCAAGGCATTCAACACGTGGGCGACGCCCAAGTCTGGTCCGAATGGTGGACCCTCTGGCGGCGCGCCGCCGCCGGACTGGATGCCGAAGCCCAACAGCGCCTGTTTGCCGATCTCGCCCCCTACATCGCCCCCAAGGCGGCCAAACGCGGCAAGACCGGAGAATTGGCCCGCAAGCGGGGCTACGAGGATATGCTGCGGCTGGCCGGCAGCCTGGAACGGCTACCGGCCGCGACCAAAACCGAGTTGGGCGACTGGCTGCTGCAACGGCTGGCCAAGCCCGGCGAACCTGAGGTGTCCTGGTGGTCGCTGGGTCGCGTCGGTACCCGGATGCCGCTTTATGGCAGCGCCCATGAGGTGGTCGCGGCCGCGACCGCGGAACGATGGCTGCAGGATCTGCTGCCGCTGGATTGGAAAAAGACCGCCGCCGCCGGATTTGGCGCCGCCCTGATCGCCCGCATGTCGGGCGACCGCGCGCGCGACATCGAGGACAGCCTGCGGAAGGCGGTGATCGGGAAACTGCAGGACAGCAAATGCCCCCGCAGCTGGCTCGACATGGTGAACCGGGTGGCCGAACTGACCGAAACCGACGTCCGCCAGGCTTACGGCGAAGCCTTGCCGGCGGGACTTCGGCTGCTGCCTCCGCAATCCCGGCAAGCCTGACCCACGATCAGCGCACTTCAGTGTCAGTGGGTGGAAGCCGTCTCCCCCACCCGGGCCGCGATGCCGTAGTGGGCGATCTTCTTGTACAGCGTGGAGCGGGTGATGCCGAGGATGCGGGCGGAGCGGGTGATGTTGCCGTTGCAGGCGGTCAGGGTCGCTTCAATCACCTCCGACTCCCATTCCGCGAGGGATCGCAAAGGCTCCGGTGCCGGCCGGCCCGAATCAGGTGGCGGCAGGCTGAACCGCGTTCCGGCAGGCATTGATTCCAACTCGTCAAAAAAATCCTGCGGCAGGTCCTCCAGCCGGATGTGGACCGCGTCCGTCAGCGGCAACGAACTACGGATGACGTTGGACAATTGCCTGACATTCCCTGGCCACGGATGCCGCAGAAACAGCTCCTTCACCTCATCGGCCAGCCGAATGCCGCTTGCCAGCCCGGCCGCTTCCAGCTCCCGCCGCAAGATGCCGTCGATGACATCCGCCTTGTCCTCGCGTTCCCGCAACGGCGGCAAGGTCAGCTGCGCCCCGTTGAGTCGGTAGTAGAGGTCGCGCCGGAACCGGCCCGCGCGGACCGCCTCCTGGATCGGCACGTTGGTGGCGGCGAAGATCTGTACGTCGACCTTCACCGGACGGTTCGCGCCGATGGGGAAGAATTCCGAATTTTCCAGAACCCGAAGCAGGACGGCCTGCAAGTCCAGGCTCATATCGCCGATCTCGCCGAGGAACAGGACCCCCTTGTCGGCCAGCAGAAATTTGCCCGGCTTGCCTTCCCGGCTGGCCCCGGTGAAGCTACCCCCGGCATAGCCGAACAACTCACTATCGATCAACTCGCGCGGCAGCGAGGCGCAGTTGAGGGCAATGAACGGACCGGACCGGCGTGGGCCGGCCTCGTAAGCCCGCCGAACCAGATATTCCTTGCCGGCGCCGGACTCGCCCATCACCAGGACTGGGATGCGGCGCTGCTGATAGCGTACCGCCCGTTCCAGCAACACCTCCGCGACCGCCGGCCGCTGAGCGCTCACCTGAACCTGACGCACATAGGCCACGCGCGACTGCCCCGCGAGCGCCGCCTGCGCCGAATTGCCCCCATCATCCTGTCCACGCGGCTCCAGCAGCGACGCCAGGGCAGCTGCACGTCCTCCCGGCGATTCGCCGGCATCGCGGGGCACGGCGAGCATGCGATGCTCCGCATCGCCCAGAAGAGGTCCGTCGCCTTGGCGGGCTGTCCCATCGTGACCGCAAGCCGAGCGCACTCGTACTGGCCGGGCTTGAGAGAAACCGCATTTGAGCAACCCCTCCTCGACGCGGGATCCCACCATGCACATGAGGAACTTGAGCAAGCCTGGGCTGATCTCGCGGTCGCTGAGCAGACCGACCACGGCGATCAAACGGCCGTCCTCGGCGAAGACGGGATAGCCGGCGGTGGCGTAAGGATGCAGCAACGGCAAGTAGTGCTCTTCGCCACAGAAGGCGATGGGGGCGCCAGTTACGGCGGCGGAACCGACACCATTGTTACCGATCACCGCCTCGCTCCAATCGGCGTCGCCAGCGCGCAGCTGGAGCGCCGCCGGGCAGTGGCGCAGGGCTTCGCCCCGCCGACTCAGCAAGCGGCAACGGGCATCCGCAAGACATAGGGTGAGACCGGACGCGGGCGCCAGGTCGGCACCCACCTGATCGAGCAAAGTCTCTAAGCCATGCAGACGGGAGCGGTCATGATCCGGAGCGGCGAATACCAGCCGCCGTAACGCCGCCATTCGGTCCGCCAACTTAAATGACAGCGGGTAATCCTCCAGACAGCGTTGCCAGGAGGTTGCCACTTCGCCGCGCACCCAGTCGTCAGGCGCCGGCACCTGCAGCGTCTGGTGCATCCATTCCCACGCCTGGCGTGGACGGTAGAGCGGAGCAACGGTATCGTCGGAATCTCCCGGCAGGGTTGAGGCCGACCGAGGATCGGCTGAAACATCGGTAGTCATCGGTATGGGAATTCCCTGATTGGCGCAGCATCGAGCCGCAGCATTCAAACGCCCATAACCTCTCATTCGCCGCCAGAGAGCCGCGGCTTGGTGGCCGAACACCGGGGACTCCGGTGGGCCTTATTGTGTCGGGAAAAGTTAGTTTTCGCGGGATCTTAAGACAATGCGTCATATTGCCGCATAACCACTGCGGCTTCCGTAACTTGGTGCGGTTTTGCAATCCCTTGCGATTGGCTACAATGCTCGCCCGGAGCCGCGGAGCGTGACCCCACCCTCCCATCCGCAGGCCGCCTACCCGGCCTTCGCCAACGTGCCAGTCGTCCTCGGACGGCGCTGAAGCGCCGCTCCAGTAATCGCCGGACCCACCGACACCCACAGTAAATCCTAAGGAGTTCCATGAGCCGAGCTTTCGTCAAAGAAAACGACGCCGATACGGCAAGCATTGCACTACCGGAGCGGCCCCGCACCGCCCATACCAACTACGTGACCGCCGCTGGACTGGCCGCCTTGAAAGCCCAGTTCCTGACACTGCTGGACAGCCGCAGCGAACTCAGCGCGCGCGAGGATATGGAAAGCAGGCAGCAGAGCCAGACCGTGGAAAGGGATCTGCGTTACCTGCAGGACCGGCTGGAGTCGGCGATCCTGGTGAACCCGGACACCCAACCGGCCGACCGGGTTCATTTCGGCTCGACGGTCCACGTGGTGGACGAGGCTGACCGGCGCCATATCTTCCAGATCGTCGGCGAGGACGAAGCGGACGTGACACGGGGCAAGATCAGTTGGTTCTCTCCGCTGTCCAAGGCCTTGCTGGATGCCCAGGTGGGCGATGTGGTGACCTGGCGGCGACCGGCAGGCGACATGGAACTGGAAGTGGTCGCCATCATCAAGCAGGTCGCGTCTGCCGATGGCTGACGCGGTCACCGGCATGGACGGCGGCACCGCCATCGACTACCGCTTGCGGCGCAGCGGCCGGGCCAAGCGGGTACGGCTGGTGGTGAGGGCCAACGGCATCGAGCTCATCGTGCCGTCGGCGGTGTCCGAATCCGCCGCTCTAGCCTTCCTCCACCACCACCGCGACTGGGCCGAAACCAAGGTCTGCGAATTCCGCCGCAATCTGGCGGCGCTGCCACCTGCGCGGAGTTTCTGCGACTACACCACCCTGCCTTGGCAAGGCCGCGAACTTCCGTTGCGAATTACCGAGCACTTTGGCCCCAGGGCCAAAGTGGCGGTGGGCGATACCGTCCACATCACGCTTCCGGAAGGCCTGAACACCCGGGACGAAGCGGCCCGCCGAGCGTTCCATCTGTGGGTCCGGCCCCGCCTTGCCGCCACGGTGGCCCAATTGACAGCCGACCTGGCCCCGGCGCTCGGCGCCCGGCCACGCCAGATCAGGATCAAGACGATGAAGACCCGCTGGGGCAGCTGCGGCCCCCTCAACGACATCAACATCAACTGGCTGTTGGCGCTGGCGCCCCAGGAAGTGTTGCGTTACGTGGTGATCCACGAACTCTGCCACATCCACCAGCGCAATCATTCCGCCGCATTCTGGGCATTAGTGGCCCGCGGCTGTCCCGACTTCCGCAACCACCGGCAGTGGCTGCGCACCCATGGGCCGGAACTGATCCGGCGCTTCACGCCGACCACCTGATGCCGCACCGGATTCGCCAACTGTTGCCATGGGCGGGGTTCCTGGCGGCGTATCTGGCACTGCAACTGTTTGTCGGCTACCGCGCTCCCGCGGGACCGCCGCCGTTACTGGCGGGTACCAGCCTGAGCGGGACGGCCATTGACTTGTCGCAGCTGCGAGGACGGCCCGCGCTGATCTACTTCTGGGCCAGCTGGTGCGGTATCTGCCGCGGCATGCAGCACAACATCGTGGCCGTTGCCCATGGACACCCGGTCATCACCGTCGCGATGCAGTCCGGAAACGTGATGGAGGTCGCCCGTTACCAGGACGAACACGACTTTCACCCCCCTACCCTGCTCGACGAAGCCGGAGACATCGCCTACCGCTATGGCGTCCACGGCGTTCCGGCGATCTTTGTGCTGGACCCAAACGGCCAGATCCGTTTTTCGTCCAGCGGCTACCAGACCGAACTGGGCATGCGATTACGGCTCTGGCTTGCCGAAACGCTCTGAACAGAACGACAAACCAGCCACCCTCCCGCCGATGGGGAGGCGCAGTCAGGTCCGGTCGTTGACGCCGATGCCCTGGACGAGGCGCACGTTTCCGTCGGGACTGACCTCGGTAATCCGAGCGTTGTTGGACGGACTCATCCCCCAATACATCGCCATATTGTCCTTGCTATTCCCCTGGACCCGTACCTGCCATAAATGAGCCAGCCGCCGCATGATCTCCACGCCGGTACCATCGCCGTCGGCAACCCCGCAACCCCGCAGCTCCACCCGTGCATCCGGAGCGAAAAAGGGCTGCAATTGGGCCAGCTGGGTTGCTAGCAGCTGAATGGTGCGGGCGCCTTATGCATTGCGGGTTTCTACCGATTCACTGGTCCCCGCGACATACTGCAGCCCCAGGCCTTTGTGATTCGCATCGACCGACCCGTGCCCCCAGAATGCCAAACACCGGATCGCACCGTATTGCCCCTCTGCGGCATTGATGACCAGATCGATCATCTTGAGTGTGGCATTGGACATCCCGCCCATGCGGACGGTGACGGTATTGTGTCCGATCAGGTTGTCGCAGGTATTTATTCCGGCTTGGTCGGAACAGTCGACGATGTCGATGACATAGGGTTTTGGTTTCATGGTGAGTGACTCCGGTTGGTCCGAATCCAGGTCGCGGCGAATGCCGAATGTCTTGGTCGCGCTCAGGGCAAGGCAAACATTCGTCTTTCGGAATCTCTTCGGGATGGATTTTAGCCGGCTCATTCGTCCGCCGACCTCGAGGTCCCCGCCAGCCGCATTTTTTTGCCTGTAAATCGACTGGCCAAATCCGCCCTTCGGCTACCCCCGCCCGACCGTATTCGCCCCTGCGCCGGACGGCAATTCTCGTGTAGAATTTCAGGGACTTCGGCCTGCCAACACCATGCACATTCTCCTCAGTAACGACGACGGCTATTCCGCACCCGGCCTGATCACCCTGGCCAATGCCTTGAAAGAGCATGCAAACGTCACCGTGGTGGCCCCGGAACGCAATCGCAGCGGGGCCAGCAACTCCCTCACCCTCGACCGCCCGTTACACGTCAGCCGGACCGACAACGGTTTTTTCAAGATCGACGGCACCCCCACCGACTGCGTCCACCTGGCCATCACCGGCCTGTTGGAGCGCGAGCCCGACATGGTGTTCGCGGGGATCAACCACGGCGGTAATCTCGGCGACGACGTGATCTATTCCGGAACCGTCGCCGCCGCTACCGAAGGCCGCTTCCTGGGGTTGCCGGCGGTGGCCATTTCCCTGGCCGGCATCGTCCCCACCCATTTCGACTCGGCCGCCCGCGTCGCCGTGGAGCTGATGAACCACATCCGCCGCCATCCCCTGCCGGCCGACACCATCCTCAATGTCAACGTACCCGACGTCCCCTTTACCGAACTGAAGGGTTTTCAGGCGACCCGGCTGGGCCAGCGCCACAAGGCCGAACCGGTGGTGCGCGGCAGCGATCCCCGCGGCCGGGAAATCTTCTGGATCGGCCTCGCCGGCCCCGAGCAAGATGCCGGCCCCGGCACCGACTTTCACGCCATCCGCCACCACTACGTGTCGGTGACCCCCTTGCAGATCGACCTGACCCGCTACGAGAGTCTCGAAACGCTGATGGACTGGCTGCCGGAAACCGCGCTGTCATGAATCGCCGGCTGGAAGGTAGCGGCATGACCTCGCGGCGCACCCGCGAGCGCATGATCGCCCGCATCCGCGAACAGGGGGTGCGAAATCAGGCGGTGCTCGACGTGATGCTCAAGACCCCGCGCCACATCTTCGTGGAAGAGGCCTTCGCCAGCCGCGCCTACGAGGACATGCCGCTGCCCATCGGCTTCAATCAGACCATCTCCCAGCCCTATATCGTCGCCCGCATGACCGAACTGCTGCTGGAGAAGGGGCCGCGCGCCAAGGTGCTGGAGGTAGGCACCGGCTCCGGTTACCAGACGGCCGTCCTGTGCCAGCTGACCAAGCTGGTGTATTCGGTGGAACGCATCTATCCGCTGCAGCAGCGGGCGCGCCGCTGCCTGCAGGACCTGCAGCTGCGCAACGTCCGTCTCAAGCACAGCGACGGCAACTGGGGCTGGGAGGATTACGCTCCCTACGACGGCATCCTGGTCACCGCGGCGCCGGCCGAGACGCCCCAGGCCCTGCTGGAGCAACTGGCGCCCGGTGGAGTGCTGGTAATGCCGGTAGGCGATGGGCGCGACCAGATCCTGCAACGCATCACCCGCACCGAATCCAGCTTTGAGGTCGAAGAGCTGGAACCGGTGATCTTCGTTCCACTGCTGGGGGGCCTGGTGGACCGCTCCGCCTGAGCAAAACCCGCCAATATCATCCGGCTCTCCAACATCCGAGATTATCATGCTCCACGAAGCGATCGTTTGGCTGGTCGACACGATCAGTTCCTTAGGCTACACCGGCATCTTCCTGCTGATGGCGATGGAAAGCTCGGTGCTGCCGGTGCCCAGCGAACTGGTGATGCCGCCAGCCGGCTATCTGGTCCAACAAGGCCGCATGGACATGTTCCTGGTCATCCTGGCGGGCACCCTGGGCAGCTGGGTCGGCGCCTACGCCAACTATTTCGCCGCCCGGCTGCTGGGACGGCCGCTACTGCTGCGCTACGGCAAATACATCGGCCTGACCGAACACCATTTCGGCCGGGTCGAGCACTTCTTCCGCCAGCACGGCGAAATATCCACCTTCATCGGCCGATTGCTGCCGGTGATTCGCCACCTGATCTCGCTACCGGCAGGGCTGGCCCGCATGAACCATCTGAGGTTTTCCCTCTACACCCTGGCGGGTTCCACCCTCTGGGTGTCGATCCTGGCCTGGATCGGCTATTTCATTGGCGAAAACCAGGAGCTGATCCTCAAATACTCCCATCAGGCCGTGATCGACGTCATTGCCTTCAGCATCATCCTGGCAGCCGGCTATATCTGGCTGCACAAACGGCGCACGGCACGTTGAGCGGCAGCCTGCGGCGCCTGGCAGGGGAGGGCCTTCCGAAGAATTCCGGACAGCTGCGGAATCGACCGCTGCTCGCGGATCTCGTTGCCGCGCCTCCGGATATCCGGACATTCTTCAGTCACTAAGCACGTCCAGGCACCAGGACTTCAGGTCGTCGTACGGAGCGCCAGGAAGCTCGGGGCGGGACTCCACCAGGTCCAGTTTGCGTGGGCGCCAACCGATGGGTGCGAAGCTCGGGTCCGTGGGCAGCCGGTGGGCGTGACGCGCGATGGTGAGGTGAGGCCGGTAAGGTCGCCGCTCGACAGCAAAACCTTCAGCCGCCAACTTTCGGCTCAGTTCGGCCACCAGCCCTCCCAACGGTTCCGGGGTCTCCCCCGTCAGGCACAACACCTGCGGCCGGGGCCACAGTTCCAGACGGTCAAACTGCACCGACAGCGGCTCAACGAGCCGCAGCGATTGACCGATCGCTTCCAGCACCGGGAATCGATCGAATGGGACGTCGCCCAGAAATGCCAGGGTCAGGTGCAGCTTCTCCGGCGCCATCCAGCGACAGCGCAGCGATGCCCGCCACGGTTGACTGAGGGCCACGATGCGGTCGCGCAGTCCCTGATCCAGCCCCAGCGCGAAAAACAGCCGGGCGCAGTTAGCCATAGAGATCCAGCACCCCGCCCAGGGCGATGGCCACCGCTTGGCGGCGCACGGCGCGGCGATCTCCGGTCAGGTTCCGGGTCAAGGTAACCGCTTCACCGATCCGTCGCTGCCAGGCAAAACAAACCGTCCCCACCGGCTTCTCGGCGGAACCGCCACCGGGACCCGCGATTCCGCTGACCGCGGCGGCGCAATCGGCCCCGCTGGCCCGCAGGGCGCCGGCCGCCATGGCCGCGACGGTCGCCTCGCTCACCGCGCCGGCGTGCTCCAGAATTTGCTGCGGCACCGCCAGCAACTGGCTCTTGGATTCGTTGCTGTAGGTCACGTAGCCGCGCTCGAACCACTGGGAACTGCCCGCCACGTCGGTGACGCACTGGGCGATCCAGCCGCCGGTGCAGGATTCCGCCACAACCAGCCGCTCGGCTCGTGCCATCAGCACGAACCCGACCCGTGCCGCCAGGGCATAGAGATCATCGTCGCTCGGAATCGGTTCGTTGGCAGTCTGCATGAGGGATAGGCTTAGGGCGCCTGGACATTAGGTTAACCGGCCGGCTCGCGTTATCATCGCCCGGTACCCGGCCGCGCCCGGCCCCCCGGCACGAGGAATCCATGATACCGCCCATCCGCTCCATCGTCCCCGGCGTCCTGATCGCCGCGGCGATCGTCCCGCTGCCGGCGGCGGCCGCCCGGCCCGCCCCGGCCACCTTGGCGCTGGGATGTTCCGGTTGCCACGGCACCGGCGGAAAACCCCAGGGCATCACCCCCGTCCTGGCCGGCAAGCCCGAGGGCGAGTTGCTGCGGAGCCTGCGCGACTTCAAGTCCGGCCGCCGCAAGTCTTCCATCATGAACCGCATCGCCGCCGGCTACCAGGATTCCGACCTGGTGGAATTGGCTCACCATTTTGCCACCGGGGGTAGCGAGCCATGATGGACCGGCGCCGATTTCTCGCAGGACTGGCCGCAGCCGGCGCCGGGACCCTGGCGGGCTGCTCCTTCAACCCGCTGAACTGGGGCAACGCCAAGGTGGTGGTGATCGGCGGCGGCTACGGCGGCGCGACGGCCGCCAAATACCTCAAGCTGCTCGATCCTTCGCTCGACGTGACCCTGGTCGACAAGCGCAACAGCCACCTGTCCTGCCCCGGTTCCAACGAGGTGCTGGCGGGCTGGCGCGAGCTGGAATCGCTGCACCGCGACTTCCGGCGGCTGCGCAAAGCCTATGATATCCGGGTGATCCAGGCCGAAGTGGAGGCCATCGACGGGGTCAAACGCCGGGTCCGGCTGAACACCAAGGATAAGCTGGAGTATGACCGGCTGGTGATCTCGCCGGGCATCGATTTCCGCTGGAAGGCCATCGACGGCTACGGTCGCGCCGCCAGCCTCAAGGCGCCCCACGCCTGGATCGCGGGGGAGCAGACCAAGCTGCTGCACAAACAGCTGAAGGCCATGGACGACGGCGGCGTCGTCCTGATCACCGCGCCCGCCAACCCTTATCGCTGTCCGCCGGGGCCCTACGAGCGCGCCTCTCTCATCGCCGCCTATTTGAAGCGCTACAAGCCGCGTTCCAAGGTCATCATCCTCGACGCCAAGACCCAGTTCTCCAAACAAAAGCTCTTCCTCAAAGGTTGGCAGGAACTTTATCCGGGCATGGTGGAATGGGTGTCGTCCGAAAAGGAAGGGCAGATCGATCACGTCGATGTGATCCGCAAGATCGTCCAAACCGAGTTCAACGAACACCGCGCCAACGTGCTCAACATCATTCCCCCGCAGCGGGCGGCATCGATCGCCAGCAAGGCCGGCCTGACCGATGCCAGCGGTTGGTGTCCGGTCGACCCCGCCAATTTTGCCTCCACCCGAGTGCCCCACATCCACGTGATCGGCGACGCCTGCATCGCCACGCCCATGCCCAAGTCCGCCTTCGCCGCCAACTCCCAAGCCAAAGTCTGCGCCCGCGCCATCGTGGAGGACTTGCAGGAGCGCGATCCTGGCCCGCCGTCACTGGTCAACCATTGCTACAGTTTTCTGGCGCCCGACTACGCCATTTCCATCAGCGGCATCTACGAACTGGGCCGCAAGGGCCACGAACTGATGGCGACAGCGACCGGCGAGACCCCCTTGGACGCGGACCGCCGCCAGGAAGCCCGCTTCGCCCGGGATTGGCAGACCAACATCCGGGCGGATACCTTCGAGTAAGGAAGCGCGCCATCCGGCGCCGGCGAAATCAGCCGAAGATTTTCGCCTGCATCTGTTGTTTTTCCATGCCCGCCGCCAAAGCATCCGCCAACTCGGTCACCCGCTGCCGCTCCGACTTGTCGAGACGCCGGTAAATCCGCTGATAGAGCAGGTTAAAACGAACGATATCGGCAGGCCCGTAAGGTTCCGGCAAGCCTGAAATGAGATCGCGCAGTTCACCGAAGTACCTCGACGCGCTGCGCCGGGCACTGGAATCGGGGTGGCTCATGGATTAACCTCAGTTGTGAAGTGGACACTGCGGCGATGCAATTTGGTTGCCATCGTCGCCAATGCACCATTTTCGCAATCCGCCCCGGGCCGCCCCGTCCCGTATGGCGCAACCCACTAATCCTGCGGGACTTCCAGTGCTCTGCCCTGGGGCGGACGGCGAGTGTGCGCCCCACGTCCCTGTCGCGTTCGCGACAATCCCCACCCGTCTTGCACGGGTTCGGACATTGAACCGCCGCCGACCCTTCCAACCATTTCCCGACGCCACCGCTTCAACCCTCAGAAGAACAGGGACATAAGGCTGAACGCCGCCCCTTGACCGACTTTGGCCCGGATCTTGGTTAGTCAGAAGCAAAAGGCGCCCCCAGCGGGGCAACTGATGCTTTCTTCCACAGCCATCGAGGTTAACAACATGGGGAAAATCGGCATATTTTTCGGCAGTGATACCGGCAACACCCGTCGCGTCGCCAAGTCCATCGCCAAAAAGCTGGGGGACGACGCCGCCGATCCGGTCAACGTCAACAAGGCCAGCGTCGACGATGTGTTGAGCTACGGCGCCCTGATCCTGGGCACCCCCACCCTGGGAGACGGCGAACTACCGGGACTGACCTCCGGTGCCCAGGCGGAAAGCTGGGAAGAGTTTCTGCCCCAGCTGAAAGGCAAGGACTTCTCGGGCAAGGTGGTGGCCATCTTCGGCTTGGGCGACCAGGAAGGCTACGGGCATGAATTCGTCGACGCCATGATCGAAATCTACGAAGTGGTCAAGGCAGGCGGCGCGACCGTCGTCGGTTCCTGGTCCACCGACGGCTACACCTTCGAAAAATCCAAGGCCATCGTCGACGGCGATTTCGTCGGCTTGGTCATCGACCACGACAACCAGAAGGAACTGACGGAAGAGCGGGTGGATGCCTGGCTCGACCAGATCAAATCCGATTTACTGGCTGCTTAACCGAAACCGGAGAACCTAGCAATTATGGCGATTCAAACCATCAAGGCCTTCTCAGAAAAGGCCAAGACCGACGCCGACCTGGGCGCCAAGCTGAAGGAGTGCCTGAAGATCCGCGAACTGCTCACCGTCGCCAGGGAGGCAGGCTTCGACATCGACGAAGTCGAGCTCTATCCGCCCAATGAGCCGCAATTCACCGAGGACCAGTTGTCCGAGAAATTGGTCAAGGCGTTGCTGCGCGCCTAATCCTTGCGTCCGGGCCTGCGGCGCTGGCAGGCCCCTTCCTTGCCCACCCCATTGTCCCATGTCCGAGATTTCCGGCGACTGCCGTTATTTCCTAACCTACACTGGCGTCAAGCTGCCGTTCAAGCTCTCTTCGCCGCTGCAACCTACCCAGATCGAAAACCGCAATACCTATTTCCGGGGCTACTTCGACGGCACCGACCGGCTGATCGCCCTGCAGAAGATGGTGTATGGCGAAATCGAACTGGAGCATCGCTACCGGTTTGATGATGCCGGAACCCTGCGGCGCGCGGAAATCACCGATTGTGACGGTGAACTGACGATTCTTGAGTTCGACGAATCGGGCCAGCCGGTCTCCGGCTAATTGCAACGGCAAGGGCTTGGGCCTATCGATGGCCCAAGCCGGCCCCGCGCTTCCTGTCTTACCAAATCGTACCTCTGTGTACCAATCGGTACGGTCGCTTCAGCCGCAGCGTCCAATCGAAGCAATTCCATCGCTACTTCAAGGTTTTAGAGCCCCGCCTGGGTGTCGGGCAGACGACAAAGCCGAAAGCGATGTCACGTTTACAACAGCCCGACAACCAAGACTTCTTCGATAACTCAATACCTTATGGCGTGGCACACATGCTGCTATCCAGCACAGTGAGAAACCCAATACCAGCGAGGTTGCCCATCATGGAATTGCCCGTCTTGAATGCCCATCAGCCCGCAGCGGCGAAAGGGGGCTGCAGCGCCTCCTCCTGCGGCTCCACCGACGACCAGGTCAACCAACTCCCGGACCACATCCGCGAGAAGGTGCAGAACCACCCCTGTTATTCCGAGGACGCCCACCACTATTTTGCGCGGATGCACGTGGCGGTGGCCCCGGCCTGCAACATCCAGTGCCACTACTGCAACCGCAAATACGATTGCGCCAACGAATCCCGACCCGGCGTGGTTTCGGAACTGCTGACACCGGAACAGGCGGTGAAGAAGACCATGGCGGTGGCCGCCACCATCCCGCAGATGACCGTGCTGGGCATCGCCGGCCCCGGCGACCCCCTCGCCAACCCGGAACGCACCTTCGCCACCTTCCGCATGCTCACCGAGCAGGCGCCCGACATCAAGCTGTGCGTGTCCACCAACGGCCTGTCCCTGCCCGAATCGGTGGAAGAGCTGTCCAAGGCCAACATCGACCACGTCACCATCACCATCAACACCGTGGACGCCGAGATCGGCGCCCAGATCTATCCCTGGATCTTCTGGAAGAACCGCCGCATCAAGGGCAAGAAAGGCGCCCAGATCCTCATCGACCAGCAGCAGAAGGGGCTGGAGATGCTGGTGGCGAAGGGCATCCTGGTCAAGGTCAATTCCGTGATGATCCCCGGCATCAACGACCAGCACCTGGCGGAAGTCAGCAAGATCGTCAAGTCCAAGGGCGCCTTTCTGCACAACGTCATGCCGCTGATCGCCGAAGCCGAGCACGGCACCTTCTACGGGGTCATGGGACAGCGCGGTCCCAGTCCGGACGAGTTGATGGACCTGCAGGAAGCTTGCTCCGGCGACATGAACATGATGCGCCACTGCCGCCAGTGCCGTGCCGACGCGGTGGGCCTTCTGGGCGAAGACCGCGGCTCCGAGTTCACCCTGGACAAGATCGACGCCATGGAAATCGACTACGCCGCCGCCATGGAAATGCGCAAGCAGGTGCACGAAGGCATCCTCTCCGACATGGAGGAAAAGCGCGCAGCCCAGGCTGCCAAGTCCAAGCCCAAGGTTCCCGCGGGCACCCGCCCGGTGCTGATGGCCGTCGCCACCACCGGCCAGAGCCTGATCAACCAGCACTTTGGCCACGCCAAGGAGTTCCAGATCTACCAGGCGTCGCCGGAAGGCGTGAAGTTCATGAGCCATCGCAAGACCGATCAATACTGCTCCGGCGATTCCACCTGCGGCGAGGCTGAATCGGCGCTGGCGCGCACCATCCGCTCCCTGGAGGGCTGCGAGGCGGTGCTGTGTTCCAAGATCGGCTACGAGCCCTGGGACCTGCTGGAACAGGCCGGCATCATGCCCAATGGCGAGCACGCCATGGAGAACATCGAGGATGCTGTGATGGCGGTCTACCTGGAAATGCTGGCGGCCGGCAAGCTGGCCGAAGAGCCGGAAAAGAAACAGCGGGCAAATGCGTGACCGTAAGGCGGGTTCGGCGTCAGCCAACCCGCCAAACCAACGCCAAATGGTGGGTTACGGCTTCGCCTAACCTACCCTACATTGTTTCGATAGGGTGTCCTTATGGCTCTGAAAATCATCGAATCCTGCGTCAACTGCTGGGCCTGCCTGCCGGTGTGTCCCACCGAGGCGATCTATGAGGCCAAGCCGCACTTTCTCATCGACGCCAAGAAGTGCACCGAATGCGAGGGCTCCTTCGCCGACTCCCAGTGCGCCAGCATCTGCCCCATCGAGGGTGCGATCCTGAACAGCCTGGGCGAGGCCATGAACCCGCCGGGCTCACTCACCGGCATCCCGCCGGAGCGGATGGCCCAGGCCATGGCGGAACTGGCCGCCCACTAGCCCATGGCCGAAGTGGATTTCTGGGAAAAGCCCGGCTGCATCAACAACACGCGGCAAAAGCAGCTGCTGCGCGACGCCGGGCACGTTCTCCACGAACACGATCTGCTGACCGAATCCTGGGAAGCGGAGCGGCTGCGCTCATTCTTCGGCGAACTGCCGGTAGCCGACTGGTTCAATCGCAGCGCACCCGCCGTCAAGAACGGCAGCGTGATCCCGGAGCGGCTGACCGAAGCCGAAGCCCTGCGGCTGATGCTGCAAGATCCCCTGCTCGTCCGTCGCCCGCTGATGCAGGTGGGCAGTCAACGCCAGGTCGGATTCGAAGCGGCGGCGGTTGACCTCTGGATCGGGCTCACACCCAAGGCGGCATCGAGCGATGCCGACCTGGAATCCTGTCCGCGCTCGCACCAGGGCAAAGCGGCGACGGGAGGGTGCGCTTGAGCGCCGCCCGTATCGTTCAGGCTGTCGCCCAGCGCGAAGCCATCCCGCTGTCGCCGCGGGTCCACTGGGTGGGCGCGCTCGATCCGGGTTTACGCAGCTTCGACATCATCCTCAAGACCGCCAACGGCACCAGCTACAACGCATACGTGGTGCGCGGCAGCCATGGCGTTGCCGTGGTGGACACGGTTAAACGGGAGTTTTCGGCCGACTTCTTTGCCCGCCTGGAACAGGTCGCCGAGTACGACGAAATCAAGGCCATCGTCCTCAACCATCTGGAACCCGACCATACCGGAGCGTTGCCGGAGCTGATGGAACGGGCGCCCAATGCTCAGTTGTACATTTCCAACAAGGCCCAGATGATGCTCAAGGCCTTGTTGAAGCGGGAGAACCTCGCTTTCACGACGGTTGACACCGGCGACCGCATCGACCTCGGCGACCGCAGCCTCCGCTTTCTCCACACGCCTTACCTGCACTGGCCGGACACCCAATGCGCCTATCTGGCGGAAGAACAGATCCTGTTTTCGGGTGACGTGTTCGGCTGCCATTTCTGCGATGCGCGGTTGTTCAACGACTTTACCGGCGATTTCCGGTTTTCCTTCGAATACTACTATGCCCACATCATGCGGCCCTTCCGCGACTTCGTGGTGCGCGCGCTGGATTTGATCGAACCGTTGCCGCTGGGGCTGATCGCTCCGGCCCACGGCCCGATCCTGCGCGACCGACCCTCCGATTATGTGAAGCGCTACCGGGAGCTGGCCTCACCGCGGCTGAAGCGGGAGATCCACCCCGGCGAGAAGACCCTGCTGGTCTTCTACATCAGTTCTTACGGCAACACGGCCCGCATGGCCGAAGCGATCCATTCCGCGGCTCAGGAAATCTCCGGGGTGCGGGCTTCGCTTTACGACCTGGAAGGTGGCGACACCGAGACCTTCGCCGACTTGCTGGAAGAAGCCGACGCCATTGTGCTGGGTTCGCCCACCATCAACGGCGACGCCGTCAAACCCATCTGGGACCTGCTGTCCTCCCTCACCGTGATCGACATGAAAGGCAAGCTGGGGGCGGCATTCGGCTCCTACGGCTGGAGTGGCGAGGCGGTGCGGATGATCGAGGACCGGCTCCGTGGGCTGAAGCTACGTGTTCCCCTGCAAGGAGTACGGGTCAAGCTCATCCCGACACCTGAGGAAATCCTCCAGTGCCACGCCTTCGGGCGAGCACTGGGAGAAGAACTGATGGGGCGCCGCGAGGCGCGGGTGATCGACATGTCCGACCTGTTAACTTCCCAATACTCAGCTTAAAGAGGAGAACTCCATGGCCAAGGCCACCATCACCTTCGAAGACATCAATGTCACCGTCACTGTACCGGCGGGAACCCGGGTCATCGAAATTTCCGAAAAAGTCGGCTCCGGCATTACCTATGGCTGCCGGGAAGGGGACTGCGGAACCTGCATGATGAAAGTCAGCGAGGGCTGGAACAACCTGACCGAACCGTCGGTGCTGGAAGACAAGATCCTGCGGGAAAACTACGCCGGCAAGCACAACCGGCTCGCCTGCCAGGCTCAGGTGCTGGGCGGCAGCGTATCAGTGCGGCCGGCATAACGAACTTAGATTGGGACGACGGTTCTTCCGTCAGCCCACCGTCACAAACAAGGCGGGTTGCCCTTAGGGCATCCGCCCCACGAGAAATCCACGGAGATTCAGCAATGGCTTTAATCACTTTCAGCAATCCGGAGTACAAGGACAAAACCCTCTACGCAGTGGCCGGCAGCCACACCCAAACCCTGCTCAAGCTGGCCCTGGAAAACAAGATTCCGATCCAGTTCAATTGTCAGGACGGGGAGTGCGGCACCTGCGCGGTGCGGGTCAGCGGCCTCAATGACAAGAAGCAACGGATGGGCGGTGCCCTCACCGACAAGGAACGCATCGTGCTCACGGAGTTGGGAAAGATCTCCAAGGAAGAACTCGACAATGCCTACGTCAGCGATCTGCCGCCCCAATGGCGTCTGGCCTGCCAGATGATCGTGCGCGACGAAGACATCCTGGTCGAGTACTGATCCGCCATGAACGCCGTGCTCAAGTCCTTCCAGCCGACCCGCGAACAGGTCTACCAGCGCCTGCGGGCGCTGGTGCCGGCGGACTCGCCCAACGGCGAATGGCTGGCTCGCCTGCTGGCGAGTTGGAGCTTGGGGTTAGGCGCCCTGCCGGACCATCTGGGGCTGGAACCCGCGGCTTTCGAATCCTTGCTGGCACACTGCTTCGCCGGCATCGGGCTCGACGGCCGCGCGCCCTCCGGCCGCACGGCGGACTTCAACCGCATGCTGGAAAAACAGGAGCTCACGGACTACCTGCTTCACCACGCGGCCCGCCCGGATCACCCGGAAACCCCGTGGATCGCGGGCATCCTGGTTGCCGGCTGCCTGGGCGAGGACCACCTGTGGCAGGACCTGGGGCTGTGGGCCCGATCCGATCTCAGCGCCCTGATCGCCTGCAATTTTCCGTCCCTGGCCGCACGCAACGACCGGGACATGAAGTGGAAGAAATTCCTCTACAAACAGCTGTGCGAAGCGGAAGGCATCTATGTCTGCCGCGCGCCCTCCTGCGACGTGTGTATCGACTACCCCAAATGCTTCGGACCGGAGGATTAGCCATGTTCATCGACACGATCGGATTGGAAATTTCCCTGCTGGCCGCCACGGGACTATTGGCCTCCGCACTGTTCCGGCTCTATCTGGCCGCCGGCGTCCAAGCGCGGCGGCAGCCGGTCCCCATTCACCTCAAGAGAAGTGCACGCTCATGACCTTACTCAACGACCTGATTCAGGGCATTCGGGATCATCGCATCGTTCCCTATCTGGGACCTTACGCCCTGGCCGGCGCACGCCACGCCGTCACCGGTGAAGCCATGCCGGCCGACAGCGACAGCCTGATCCTCGCCATGAACGGCGGCAAGCCCATGGCGCCCAAGCTGATGTACGAATTCCCGCGCGCCGCCATGAACCTGGAGCTCAAGCGCGGCCGCAGCTTCGTCGAGCAGTTCCTCACCAAGACCTACGGTGAGACCCGCTGGTCGCGGGCGCCCCTGCACGACTGGCTGGCCACCGTGAAACCCCGTTACGTCATCGACATCAACCGGGATACTCAGTTGCAGGACAGCTACACCGGCACGCCCCATCTGCTGATCCGCGGCCTGGCCCGCATCGCCGGAACCGACTACCGCTTCGCCATTCACCACTTTGACGGCAACAGTTATCGCGAAATCGCCCAGAATGACGCGGATCCCAGCCTGCCCATTCTGTTCAAGCCCATGGGGAGCCCCGTCCCGAAGCCCAATTTCATCGCTTCCGACGCCGACTACGTGGACTACATCACCGAGCTGATGGGTGGCTTTGCCATCCCCTCCTTCCTGAAGGAATACCGCAAGGACAAACAGTATCTGATGGTGGGTTTGCCGCTGAACCGCGACTCCGAGCGCATGGTGATGACCGACATTACTTATGGCTCGGGCACGCCCCGGGGCTGGGTTCTCAACAAAGCTCCGACGGAAAAGGAAAAGCGCTTTTGTGCCCGCTTCAGCCTCGAAATCATCGACTACGACCTGAACGACCTGCTGGCTACCGCCGGCTGGGCGCTTGAAGAAAGAAAAACCGCCTGACGAAAAGAACGTTCGGTACCAAGCAGGAGTTCCCGGTTTCGGATGTGCGCTAGTCCGATTCCCGGCTTCAGACGCTACGCATCCGATCCGCCCAAACTCGCTGACGTTTTCAAATAGGAACGCCTATCACGGGAGGCTCATCCTATGGCATGCTAACTCTGGCGCTTCGCCGCGCGCGAAACGCCAGAAGTACTTGTGCCCCATGCCGACAACGACGAGACCGATCCCGGAGGGCGAGACCATGTTCAAATTCGAAGGCTGGAATCGTTGGGAACTGCTGTTGCTTGGAATTCTGGCAGCGGCAGGTTTTACTGTCTTCATGAAAACTGTATTCGCGCCCGGCGGCGAAGATTGGGCGGAATTCAAGGAAAAGCATCACTGCCAAAGCCTGGCCAAAGTGCAGGGCAGCGACCTGTCCGGATGGTATTGCGACGACGGCAAAGTCCACCAACCCTGGCGCAACGTGCAATAGATTTGGAGGGGTTACCAACGGATGCCGAGACGCCTATTTAGGATTTGGTCCAAAACAACTTCCCCGAATTCTCGCGGAAGGGCGTCAGAGCCCGTCGGGGCGAAATCTGGAACCCTCTCCCCGCGGGAAGGTCCGCGACTCAAGCGAACGTTTGCGATTGGAGGAGCGGCAGGGTGAGGGCCAAAGCGCCTGATGTTTCAGCGAGCTTGCCGCAAGCACAAAGCGCTCTGGCCCTCACCCCTCTCTCCCGCAGGGAGAGGGGCTTCAATGCGATCCCATCGGGACTGACTGCTCAGAATTTTCAGTCGGGAACTTTCGGGAAGTTATTGTCGGCCACATCCTTAGTCCGGAACAAAACAGCCATCCTTGGTAACCCACCCACGAAAAACGATCCATCACCCCGTCGTCCGACGGAATGCTGCCTAATATTCGGTCTTCCGGCCTCGCCCGAACCTGGCTTCCGCACCACGGCCGGTGATGAACGCCTTTAGGCGGCCTTTTTCCGCTCTACAAAAGCGACCATTTTTTCCACGGAATCCAGATTGTCAGGCACAATCTCTTTCGGATCGACTTTGATTGAAAAGCTGCCCTCGACAAACTCAACAAGCTCCATGATGCCGATAGAGTCGATGAGACCCTGGGCAATGAGCGATGCATTGTCTTGCAGCGCCGATTCATCATCCGTGAACAAAAAACTTTCCATAATGTGTTTGCGTATAATCTTATTAGTTTCCATAATTTCCCATCTGATCTAACTGATTAAAGCGTTCAATGAAATTGTAATGGCATAACTGGGTGGACAATATCCCCACCAGCGCCATATTGTCCCGCGCCGACAAAGCCCCCCCTGCCCTGGCCTTCTTGACCAAAAACCCGACCTTTTTAGGATCGTAGTAACCATAGCACTTGAGCTTCGATTCGCTCAATAGCTCATCCACATAACCGAGAGATTGAGACGAAAAAAAGGCAGGAACACCAGGGGCTCTGTACGGTTGCTTATGGCGCACTACGATCTGCTGCGGAAGATCCTTCGCCATCGCTTTCTTCAAAAGATATTTTTCGTTGAGTCCGCGCATTTTCAATCGCGGTGGTAGCCGATTGGCAAACTCGATCACCCGATGATCCAAATACGGGAAACGACCTTCTACCGAATTGGCCATCAACATGCGGTCTCCTTGCGAACATAGAAGATAGCCGCTCATCAGCGTCTTGGCCTCCAAATATTGCGCGCGGTTAAATGGGTGCCAACGCCGGAATGCATCGGGCAGATCCTGATAAAGTCGCGCGGCCGCATCCTCGCGCAGTGCCGCATTGAGCTCCGGCGAGAAAAAGATTTTGCCGCCGGCCGTCGTGAACCATCGCGTTAGATGACTGAAACCGGGTTGATCCGGCTCGTTCAGCCCGATACCGTAGAAGTTCTGAATGTAAGTATCGGATTGCCCCTT
The DNA here is from genome assembly GCA_012026715.1 of Methylococcaceae bacterium. Taxonomy (GTDB): domain Bacteria; phylum Pseudomonadota; class Gammaproteobacteria; order Methylococcales; family Methylococcaceae; genus VEPB01. The sequence continues at coordinate 35,514 of VEPB01000473.1, forward strand.
TGAAATATCGAGATAAGGATAAAGGGCCTTTAGCAACAGCGGCCGCCACTCGGACTGCGGACGGCGTGCCCAGAACTGCCGGATCTTCGCTTCCTTGAAGATATCATATCCCCCCAACACTTCATCAGCGCCCTCACCGGTTAACACCACCTTATAGCCTGAGGACCGCACTAAAGCGGACAACTGAGCCATGGGGGTGGGTGCCGTCCGAAGGATGGGAATCTCGGTATGCGCGATAGTGGCGGGAAACTGCTCCGAAATCGACTCGTTTTTACACAAAAAGCTGGTGTGATTCACGTTCAGATGTTCGACCATCTGTTGCTGGAACGCAGATTCATCAAAAGACCGATCGGCAAACCCTATGGAAAACGTTCTAAGCGGTATGGATGCATCTTTGCTAATTAAAGCGACCAGCGCCGAGGAATCCAGCCCGCCCGAGAGATACGCGCCGACGGGCACATCTGCGCGCAGCCGAATTTGCGTGGCATCCAATAACAGAGACCTGAGTTCATCAGCCAGACTATCATCGCTGCCGTCAAGATAAGCATTCCCTTCCGGAAACGACCAATCCCAATAGACCGATTCCCGCAGCGCTCCATTTTCCAGGACCAACATATGCCCAGGTGAAACCTCAAAAATCCCTTCAAACAGAGTATTAGGACTCCGCGGAACCCAAAACGTAAAAATCTCATCCAAGGTCGCTGGAGAAATCTTGGGCGCCTCCGTCAACTGAGTAAGCAGCGACTTGATACCCGATGCAAAAACAAGACGGTCAGAAGTACGCGTGTAGAAAAGCGGAACGATTCCGACGCGGTCCCGGATCAGCAACAGTCGTTGCTTCCGACTGTCCCACAGCGCGATACTGAACTGTCCATTGAAGTGCTGAACGAAGTCGTCCCCATATTCTTCGTAGGCATGCACAATGACTTCAGTGTCACAATGACTATAAAACTGATGCCCCGCCTTCAGAAGCGATGCCCTGAGCTCAACATAATTGAAAATTTCCCCGTTGAAAGATACCCATATCGTCCGATCCTCGTTGTGCATCGGCTGGGCACCCCCCTCCAGGTCAACAATACTCAAGCGAGTATGACCGAGACCGACTATCCCATGCGGATCCATATAAATGCCACTGCCGTCCGGCCCCCGATGATGCAAAGCCGGCAACATACGTGCAACCTCGTCCTTCCCAATAGTGCGCCCCGTCGACAATGCCGCGATACCAGCGATTCCGCACATTAGCAAATCAACTCCTTAAACCAGATGGCGTAGACAAAAGCCTGACAGAAAATACTACATTCAACGAACAAAATTAAGATATCTCACACACTAACGCAACACATAAACCTCAAGCCCAATACGTGCGATGGCAGCGACTGATTCAGCGCCATCACGAAGCGATGACGCCGGAAACTGCGCCATCTTAAGAGGGGCTGCGCGTGAGCAATCCACATTCGGCGGCAGTGAGACATCGCCAATAAATTTTAACCCTATCCAACTAATTGTTCTCACGGCGTTGCCGAAAGCGCTATCATCCGTCGGCAAGACGTCTCCGGTCGACTCATCCACGCGAGAGTCCAGGCGTCGCACCGACAGGCTCCAGACAGTTGGCACCGTTTTGCTCCACCTTGCAGGTTTCGACCTGGGAACCCGCGGCAACTGCAGCTAGCGATGAACAGGGAAAATCGCCGTCTGACGGAGACTAGCGCAACGCTTTCCAACACTGCATCATTGTTAATTGAAGCAAAGTCTGGCAGATCGGTCGCCAATTGCATAGCAACGCCAAACAACGGCTACACCCATTGTTGGACTATGGGGAACAAATAGTCCGTTCATTCAATCAATTGGCGCTTACGCCAGACGAGAAGGTAGACGTGACATGATGTTTTGTCAAAACCCAGCCCCCGAGAATACAGCATTCAACAAAGTTACAAGGGATACAAAAGCCCCTGCGATACCTCAGATCAGATAAGGGCACTTCGAAAAACTTAGGATTCCTGGCAAACCCCGCTCGCAACGCCTTGATTCGCCGTTAACGAATTTCTGAGAAGTGAGGCTTTTCCAGGTACCCTTCAGCGAACAGCGCAGCCCCCCCCCATTTTCCTGTAATAAAATAAAGCATGCGTTAACCGCCAGTCGCCAGTATGGCAGATAAGATGTCGTTCGACAGTCCATGATCCACGATAATTAGAGACAAGTTGGTTAGCACTTTCTGATAAGATTTCGCAGGACCCACACCAAACTCCGCGGACTTTGGATTCAAGCATGAAATGTCGCTACAGCACATCCAGCGGAACCAATCTCAAGATAGTTTTAGCACCCAAGAGAGACAAAAAATGATTGCGAGCAAAGACGACCTGGCCATGTATCTCGAAATGGATAAGAAAGCCCTAAAGATAAGCAAGAACAGACCCTCCTGGTTTGGAGACGAAATTTGGCGCTACCAGATATTGCTCAGAAAATTTGAGTACTTACTCAATTGCGGGTCTGGAATCATCGCAAAGATCGAAAAAAAAATAACCTATCACCGTCTGCATTCCCTGGAGTTGAAGCTCGGCTTTTCTATTCCGCCTAATGTCTTTGGCCCTGGCTTGTCAATCGCACACTACGGCTGCATCGCCGTGAACCACAACACTAAAGTTGGTCGAAATTGCCGGATCCACGAAGGCGTTACCATCGGCGCCACCGGCGACAATTCGGACGCGCCGCAAATAGGAAATAACGTCTTTATCGGATCAGGGGCAAAAATTATTGGGAATGTCAAAATTGCTGATCGCGTAGCTATTGGCGCAAACGCAGTGGTGGTGAAATCCATCCTAGAGGAAAACATAACGGTGGCTGGAGTACCGGCTCGAAAAATCAGCGCGAACGGATCCAAAGAGTTTATCGTATGGGACGTTGATTGATCGATCGGCCAGATTCGCTTCGCAATCGCCGTTTCACGAGCATAGGCGCCGATTATTCCACAATCCGCACCAACTCTTGTTCCGTTCTGGCCTAAGACCTCGTATCGTATGGCGCGACATAAAAACGAGGGATATCATTGGTTGTTAACACTGACTATCGCAACGAATCAACCTTAAACAAACCTTTTGCAAATTTAACAAATCGATAGACGCCCGGACTATTGAACTCAACAAACCGTTGCGCGGAATATCTAATAACCAGAACCTTGTGCTTCAACCCCAAATACCTTCGATACCGAAAAATCGTCTTAACAAGACGGCTCAGATATATACTCCTATCCGGACTTGCTGTAAGCATCATCAACGGCAAATCAAATCCGTGGACGTAAATTATATTCGAGATATCTATTACATGCGTGATGGGGACTTTATTTTGAAAGTTCAAGATATCATCAATACTATCGAATATATCAAATCTTTTTTCTAAACTATACGATACGCTTTCGTTAGTCAGGATATAATTGTAAGCTGCCAGCTTAACCGCCCCCCTCCTTTTTGATACCATATCGACCTTCGCCGAGAACGCCAGATCCTCCCCCATGTGACTCGGCACAGGAAAGCGGATATCGTACATATCGACCAAATCTTTCCTTATTATTTTATTTGTAACATTAGGAGCCGAAGCCTCAGGCGACGGGAAGCTAATTTTAACCCCATCATCAAAAATCCTTCTGAAACCGGCTTCCACTACATCCAGGTCCCGGCTCTTCGCAGCCTCATACATTTCGCTATACATATTGACTTCAATGTAGTCATCCGAATCTATGAAGCCCAGATACTGACCTTTCGCAGCACTTATGCCATCATTGCGCGCAGCAGAGCAGCCCTCATTAACCTTGTGAATAACCCGGACTCTGGCATCGTTAGCAGCATAGCTATCACATATTTTTCCGCTATTATCATCGGATCCGTCATCGACAAGTATCACCTCGATCTCTTTGAGAAATTGATTAAGAATTGAATCGATACATCGCCTAATAGTTGCCTCCGCATTGAACACTGGAACTATCACACTAACCTTCGGTTTCATATTGAATCCAACTTGATGGTATATACTTAAAAAACGTAAGACCGAACGTTCTCAATTAATTGTTTTAAGAATGCAACGCCGCTCATTTATGCAATTTGGACAACGAATCGATTCCACGATATCGGTTGGCGCTAGCAGAAACGCCCGCACTCCACAGATTTGAGGATATCTCCGGATAAAATCCATTTCGAAACGTCTCCCCAACGGCAAGCCGCCTGATCGTTATACTGTAACAAGTCACAGAGGCTAACACCGCCGTCCGGTAACATGCGCAAAGGGATCCAGCTCACCCGTGAATCGGGTGTTCTTGTTTAGCAAGCCCAGGATCATGAGCCCATTGGGTAGATCCTGCATGTAGCGGTTGAAACTGCGGCTATCGGCAATCACCCGCCAGACCAATTCGCTTCCGGCTGAACCCAACGGCGTCCACGAGATCCGGAACGATTCTAGCCACCGCGATCATGCCAATTGGAGCAACACGCAAGTAGCCAGGTGACCGGGAATTATGCCAGAGAAACCCACAACCGGACGAGTCGACCTTTTTCCAATCCCATTGGATAATGCCCGCCGACGCCAGCCATCGAAACAGACGCGACGTCGTGGAATCAGCTTTCACAACCATGAACGCCGAATGTGCGCAAGAGGAGGCTAGACGCCTAAGCAAAGCGCGGGGATGCCTTCCCGTAAGCCCCCCCGCCATAGGCTCGGCGCGTCGTCCGCCACAAAAGCGGCGCGACCCCTTTACGGATAACCATGACATCTCTGTTGAGCTACGATCATATATGTTTCTTAATCACCCATTTCTAATGCAACAATTCGTGGAATTCTCTGCAGAGAGAAATCCGGCGGCCCCGTTTCTGATTCAACTCGACAAGGTTTCCACATACGCGGAGATTGACGCCAACGCCAATCGCATGGCCCGCCTGCTGAGAGAAACGGGAGTTAAATCCGGCGACCGTGTCGCGATGTTGATCGCAAACTCACCCGTCTACGCGGTCGCCTACTACGGCATACTCAAGGCGGGAGGAATCGTCGTTTCGCTGAACACCAGCGCCACTTCCGATCTTCTTGCCCACTATTTGCGCGATAGCGGCGCCGAAGTATTGGTGGTCGGCGCAAGAATGGAAAACCGTATTGCCGCTGTACTGCACGAAAGCCCTGGAGTTCGGGTGGTTTTAGCGGAACGTCCCGAGCAAATCGGAAAAGCCAAACCGGGAACTGACCTGGAGACTGTTCGGATACCCGGCAGCGTCAGGATCGAAAATATCGGCGCCGGATTAGCCGCACAATCGAGCGAAAGACCCGATCCCCATCGAATCAGCCTGGATCTGGCGGCCATCGTATATACCTCGGGCAGTACCGGACTGCCCCGCGGCGCGATGCTGTCCCATGGAAACCTAATCGCAAACACCCAATCCATCGTGGAGTATTTGAGGCTTTCCAATACCGATCGAGTGATGGCCATACTCCCGTTTTACTATGTATACGGCAAAACACTCCTGAATACCCATGCCGCCGTTGGCGGTTCGGTCGTCATCGAAAACCGCTCGGTTTTTCCCAATGTCGTCCTCGACAGTCTGGAAACCAACGAATGCTCGGGTTTCGCGGGGGTCCCATCCACCTACGCCATTTTAGTGAATCGTTCGGATCTTGCCGAACGCCCCCTTACGCACCTTCGTTATCTGACGCAAGCCGGCGCAGCCATGGCGCCCGAATTGACTCGACGCCTCATGGCTGCCGTCCCTGGAAAGCAGATTTTTGTGATGTATGGAGCCACTGAGGCATCGGCGCGACTGACTTACCTGCCCCCGGAAGAGCTCAGCCGCAAACTAGGGTCGATCGGCAAGGCGATCCCCAACGTGGAAATAACGATTCGAAAGGACGACGGCAGCGAAGCCGGGATTGACGACGTGGGTGAGATCGTCGCGCGTGGAAGCAACATCATGCGAGGATACTGGAACGACCCGGAGTCAACAGCTCGAGTTCTAGATAGCCAAGGCGCTTATCATACGGGAGACTTGGGCCGCCGAGATTCCGAGGGGTTTCTGTTTGTCGTCGGCCGCAAGACTGACATGCTAAAAGTGGGTGGCCACCGGATTGCAGCAAAAAGCATCGAGGAAGCCGTATCGGAACACCACGCTATCCACGAGACTGCGGTTATCGGAGTATCGGACGAACTGCTCGGCGAAGCCGTCTGTGTGTTTGCCGTACTGCGGGAGGGCCACGAGCTTGCGCAACTTGAACTCAGCCAATTCCTGCAGGATCGCCTACCGGAACATGCGATGCCCAAGTTTATCCATTTCCGGGATTCGCTTCCCAAAAACGAATCGGGGAAGATTATGAAACAAGCGTTGCGGGAAGAAATGACCGGTAAATAATTACCGCAGCAACCACTAATACAGATGACCGTGTTCATCGTCCTCTGCCCTTATGAGAGGCGCAGAGGACGACGAAATCGAGCTTACTTCTGAGCCTTCGCTCCAGTCAGAGACCCCGAATCCCCCCGGCCCTCGATGACATCGACGATTCTCTGGGCGAATAAAGGCGCCACTTTGGCGCCGAACTCCGGCCGCGGGTGAGAGTCGACCGGCCCTGTCGCATACTCGGGCTTCAAATACGGTCCACCTTCCGTTTCGAGCTGATAGAAATCCCACAAAAAGATATTGTCACCTGGCTCGTCCCATTCGGTTTTGACCCAGTCAAAGAATTGCCGGGTGCGCTGGGACTCTTCCGGATTAGTATTCTTTTCAACAATGGCGGCCCCCGTCCAAACAATAAACTTCTTGTCGGGGAAGGATCGCATCTTTTCTTTCAACTTGAGGTATTGCAGCTTGTAGTTTTCAAGCCGCTTTTCCTCCGAATCCACATCGGCCTTGCCGGTATCGGGCAGGATTTTCCCGACCGGATAACAATGCTTCCAGATGATGACATCATATTTCTTCGTCAGCATCTCGAGGGTCGGCTCATCCCGGTACGGAGCTTCACCGGCATTTTTAACCCAAATATTGTAGTAATCGTAGGGATAATTCTTCCATTCGTAATTCTTCCCGGTCGGGAAGTAAATATGCTCGATATCGTAGCTTTTCTTGTTGGCCTTGTTGTAGTCGGCCATCCAACTTTTCACGTCGCTCTTGCCAAAGGCCTTGACCAGAAACTTTGGCGTCGTTCCAATCCACACGCTCTCCCCGGTGCTATGGTGAAGAAACGCGATCTTGACGGCCTTGGAAGAATCAGTTGTAGGCTGGCTGCCGGCGTTGGAAAATCCAGACATAAACAAGAACCCTATTAACACACTCAAAACAGGAATAACTTTCTTCATGACTAAACCACTAACCAACTCTCAGTTGACGCCCGGCGGTGTCGTCTGCGGGCCACTGATCTTATCCATTACAATTGCTGACCAATGCAGCGGCGCCGTCGCCTTCCGCTTGTCTTCGATATCCCGATAAATAAACTCGGCCATCGCCAGATCGATACCAAGCTCTTTGGCAAGATCCGCCGCCGGCACACCATGGTTGAGCGCATAGAGCGCAATATCCAACTTATCGTACGGAAGGACATAATAAAACTCGTCCTGTCCCTGCGGCAGACTAAAGGTATCCGTGGTCGGAATGGAGTTGCAAATCGCCTCGGGCAGCTCAAGATAACGAGCCAACTGATAAACCTGGGTCTTATATAGGTGAGCAATCGGTTTGATATCTGCCGCGCCGTCACCGAGCTTCACAAAAAACCCTTGATCGTACTCCAATCGGTTCGGCGTGCCGACGACCGCATAATGAAGCCGGTCCGCGTGGAAATATTCCAGCGTCTTGCGTACTCGTTGCTTGAAATTGGTCGCGGCAACGATCTGCAGATAATCCTTGGCCTTGGGAATCGCCTCATGGACTTGTCCATCCGGTGACTGCACCACCAGCTTGAAATACCGTTTCCAACTCTGTGGGTCGCCGGCAATGACCAGCTTGTTCTTCCATTCCGAGGTATATGCCGGAAAGGTATTGCGGATCGCCTCATCACGCCATTGATAACAGCCCAACCCATCCAGGGCCGGGGTAATATTCACCTCCAGATGGGCAATTCCGTACTTCTTGACCACTTCCAGCCCAAGATTCGAACTGGAGGATTTCGAATCACGTTCAGGCAGCAACAAACCAAACACCCGGTCCTTGCCCACCGCACGCACGGCAAGCCCGCAGGAAACGGCGCTGTCCACCCCGCCGGAGATGGCAACGACGAACCCGCGGCGATTGAGGCTGCCGGACAGCAGGGTACGCATACGTTCGGCAATGCGCTCCACTTCCTGGGCCGAGTCAAGATTGAGCTGGCTTGCAATGGTCATGTTGTGATCCTTATATAAGCGGGGATTTATATGGCTGACTGTGCTGCCGATACGATTCGGCAACGTCGGATAATGATATTACATATTTGGATGGTCATAAGATCGACCCGCTCATCGCCGCCAGTTCGGGGATCCATGCGCTAAACCGCTGAGACCCCCTACCCTCCGGCAAGAACGGCTGTACCAGTCACCGCACTTTACCAAGATCGTGCCGGGTTTTACAGTTGGCGCCCGGATGGCTCGGTACACCGTGGCGCAATCGCAATAGCCCCGTTGCGTCCTATCCAGCGGCCTTGTGGCCGAACATACACCAACCGATTTGGCGACCGGCGACGGAGATAACCTTTAGATGCGAAAACGTATGGAATTGCGGGCCCCGAAACCCCGGAATCCGGCCCTTCCCTGCGTAAGCCGGCTCAGCGGCACACTCAAGCCGAATGAACGCTCCGCGCCGCGAGCGGCAGGCGGTTTTGGCAGAAACACAGGATTTCGCCGGTCGGCAATTCGTTGCACCCTATTGCTCACGATCGCACTGGGACTGAGCGTGGTCGATGGCGTGGCTCTGGCGACGCCACTGCCTGCCGTCGCGCGGTCTGAAGTGCTCGCTCTGCTGGCGAAACTGGAATCGTCAGGCTGCGAGTTCAATCGCAACGGAACCTGGCACACGGCGCGGGAGGCGGGTTCGCATCTGGCACGGAAACTCGACTATCTCGAGCGCAACGGCTCAGCGCAAAACGCCGAGCAATTCATCGATCTGGCCGGCACCAACAGCAGCCTGTCGGGAGACGCCTACCAAGTCCGTTGTCCCGGTGCCGCGCCGGTTCCCAGCTCGCTATGGTTGACTCGGGAACTTCAGGCGATTCGTGCCGCGGTCGCGGCGACTCCCAAACCGTAACCGGCCAGGAGCGCTGTAACGGAGACAGCCCTGGCCGGAACCCGATCTGGTCCTGCCTGGAAGGCGGGCAGCCAGGCTGAGGCGGCGGCTTTTGGCGCCCCCCGCCCGCTAACTGCGACGAGTCAACAATCGGCCGGAGAACCGCCTCCTCCTTGTGTCTGCATTCTCGGCCGGGTTTGCCCGGCCAAGAACGACGCCGAACAAGGCCATCACCCCCCGCTGCCGCAATCTTCCTTGCCTTCCCGCACTTCGCTGGTGGTGCAACTGCCATAACCCACGACATCCGCGCTGAGAATCGCCACAGACGCCTGTCTGGCCCGCTCGGTGGCATCGGCGGTCTTCTGGTCGCCGCCCGGATCCATTGAGGTCGCCGACTTGGTGGCGCTGGTGGCGGCGCTATCGGCACCGGCGGGAACCACCGGCGGCGCCACCGCAGTAGGCACGCCGATGGACGGCCCGCTGGTGGACTGGATGTTGGAAGCGCCGATGACGGCGGTCGCAGCGATCACCACTTGGCCACCAACGATGCCGGCCTCGCCGGCGTTGACCACACCGGCGGGTGCCGCCAGAATCACCTTCCCGGCCTTGCCGCCGCCCGAAGCGATGGCCTGGATGCCGCTGCCCGCCACCGCCGGGGGGAAATCGATCTTGACGTTGCCGTTGGCGTCGATGCTCGTGGTCGGGCTGGGGGCGGAAATGGCCGACTTGGCACCGCGGCCGGCGTCGATGTCGCCGTGGGAAGACCAGATCAGAATGTCGCCGCCCCCCATGGTGAACACCCGCGACTCGTTGACCAGGAAATTCCCGTCAGTCACCGCATTCAGCTTGCCGTCCCGCGCGACCACTACGCCAAGCTGATCAGCCTTCTTGGATCCGGCCACCGTTCCGGCCAGCCCGGCATTCACCAGACCGCCGGGTGCGGCCAGATTGATGTCGCCCCCTGCGGCAGTCTTGATCTGGCTGAAGAACATCTTGATGTCGCCCTTGGCCGCCTGGGTGTCGAACAGCGCCGCGATGGCGTCGTAACCCGGCTGGTAGTCCTCCTTGCGGCCGCTGCGTGCCGCCGCGTTGGCAGCTTTGGCCACTTCCCGGTACATGATGTCCAGCAGCGGTTTCAGCTGCTTGCGCTTATCCGTCAAGCCCGCCAGGTAGTCGACCGCTTCCTGGCCATTCATCTGAACCGATTGCCCGTCATCACCGGGGACGGTTATTCCGTACTTGCCAGACTCGATATAGGCCTTGATGAAGTCGTCCAACCCACCGGTTTTCAGCTTGAATCCGGCCAGCACCGACACGTTGGCCCCCGGCAAGTCGCCGAAAGCCGAGTTGAGCAACCCGCCCAAGGTCCGCACGCCCTCCGAGGCCCCCAGATCGATATTGCGGCCGGCCAGCACCTGCAGTTCGCCGGGTCCGCCCAGCTCGATGGTCTGGCCCTGATTGTTCAGCGTACCGGTATCTTCCCTGCGGGACGTGGGGTAAACGATGTCCCGCCCGGCCTCGATCCGGGTCACGTCACTCTTGGCCA
>VEPB01000551.1 GCA_012026715.1 Methylococcaceae bacterium
GCTCGTCCAGTTCCCGGAAGGCTTCGCGGATGGTGCTGACGTGCTTGCGGATGTTGTCGCGGTTGCGCCCGCTCTTGACCACTTGGAACAAGTCCTCGTAGGAGACCACCTCGCCACGGCGCTGGTAGAGGGCCGCCAGGATGCGCTGGGCGGTGAGCGGCAGGTTCACCCGCTGGCCGCGCCACTGGGGGGTGCTCTGGCGCAATGGATCGAGCGACAGTTCGTCGCTGGCGGGTGGCGCTGCCGGAACGGGCTTGGCGCCTGTCCGGCTGCGGCCGGCGCGGAGAATTTCCAGGAAGGTCTCGATGAAGTCGGACTCTTCGAAGGTGGTCTTCTGCAGATAGTCCCAGGCATCCAGCGCCTTCATGATGCTGCGGTAGATGGCGGCGGGCATGGCCGAAACCACCAATACCGGGGTGCCGCGGCCGGATTTGTTGATGGCGTTGATGATGGCCACCCCGGCATGGCGTTCCCGTCCCAATTCGATGTCCAGGGTGACCAGGGCATAGTCCTCCCGGGCGATGGCCGCTTCGGCGTCGTCCCGGTCGAACCACTGCTCCACGGTGATGCCGGGCTTGGCGGCGAGGATCCAGTCCTTCAGCTGGTTGCTGGTGGGAACGTCGTCTTCGATGATGGCGACCTTGGTCATGGCGGTGAAGCGGGCTGCTGGACGAATATCCCGAAGTCGGGCGGGGTTGGATTTTCACCGGCTGTGAAGCTTTGTTCAACGTCCCGAGGCCTGCGCGCGAGGCATTCCGCCATCGGAGGCGCCTCGGAAACCAGCATTCATGGATGTAACGAGCTTGTTCCGCCTGCGTTCCGCACCTGAAATTCCCCGCCGCGTGAGCATCTCTTCACAACCCTGAAACTCCGCTCGTTTGGCCTTACCAAATCGCCCCCACGCCCGCCTGGCGCCTTCCGGGCCCGCTCCGGCACTCTGTGCGCCAAGCCGGACCGGCAGGCGCAACGATCTTCCCGCCGCCGGTCTTCAGTCTCGCGAAGATCGTCAACGGAGGGCATCCCATGTCAGAACCGAATTCATCCAATCCCGCCACCGCGCTGGCCATCGCCGGCGGTCTAGTGTCGTCGGCCTGTGCTGGCATCTATCGTCACCGCCGCGGCATCGCCATCTTCGCCGCCGTCTTATCCGGCGCTTACGGTCTCTACAGCCATCCGCCGGTGGCCAATCTGGAGCGGGGCAGCATCGGCGTGCGCATCAACCAGTTCAGCGGTGCCACCGAGGCCATCGGCGAGGGCACCGCCGTGGTCATCCCCGGCGTCCACGAACTGCGCCGCTATTCCCTGCGCGAACAGGTCTACCGACCTGCCGAGGCGGCACGGGCCGACGGCAGTGCGCCGTTCCAGTCGGTGGAGGGACTGTCCATCGGCCTCGACGTCTCGGTTCGCTACGCCCTCGATCCGGCCCGCATCGCCGCTTTGGCCCACACCCAGCCGGACGACATTTCCGGCCAGGTGGTGGAGCCGGCAGTGCAAAGCGTGCTGTACAAGACCCTGGCGCGCTACACGGTGCGGGAAATCTTTTCCACCAAGCGTCAGGAAATCCGCGAGACCATCGAGGCCGAGCTGAAGGCTCTGCTGGACAAGGACGGCATCGTGTTGAAACAGGTGCTGGTGGGCAAGGTGGACCTGCCGGCCGATTATCGGGCCGGCATGGAACAACTGCTGGCGGAGGAACTGGCCAGCGAAAAGATGCGCTATACGCTGGAATTGAAGGAAAAGCAGGTGAAGGAATCGGAGCTGGAGGCTCTGGCCGAGAAGACCCGGCGGGAGACCGCCGCGGCAGCGGCGGGCGAAGAGCAGATCATCGCCGCCCGAGCCCAGGCGGAAGCCATGAAGCACGTGTTGCCCTTCAAGCAAAAGCAGATCGAGCTGCGCGGCCTGGAGGCGGAAGCGGAAAAGGTGGCACGCCTCAAGGGCGCCGAGGCCAACGCCGAGGCACGCCAGATCGAGGCCCAAGGCGAGGCCGAATCGCGCCGCAAGCTGGCGGATGCGGAGGTCTACCGCCAGGAGCGGCTGGGCCAGGTGGCCAGCGAGCAACTGGCCCGCGACGGCGCGCTGATCCAGAAGAACCCGCTGCTGATCCAGAAGGCTTTGGCCGACAAGCTGTCGGACAAGGTCTCGGTCATCATCGCTCCTCCCCCGGCCGACGGAAGCTTCATCGGCAGCAATCTGGTCGGCCGGCTTCCCCAAGCAGCACCGGTGGCCGATCAGGCGACGGCGGCCTTAGCCGAGGGAGAATGACCATGTTGGCCGCCACCTTGACCCTCATCGCCATCGTCGCCTCCGACCAGACCGCGCTGCGCGCGGCGCCCCGGGACTCCGCCCCCGCCCAAGCCGTGCTGTGGCAGGGCGACAGCCTGGAGATCCGCGGCGAAAAAGGCGATTTCCTACAGGTCTACGATCACCGCCATGAGCGCGCCGGCTACATCCGCGCCACCCGGGTCCGGCAGCAACCGCTGAC
>VEPB01000445.1 GCA_012026715.1 Methylococcaceae bacterium
CATGGACCGGCAGGGACCGCACCAGGGCGCCCAGAAGTCTACCAGCACCGGGATGTCGCTACGGCCAATGTGGGTCGCGAAAGCGCTCCCGTCCAGTTCCACCGGTACCCCGACGAACAAGGCTTGCTTGCAGCGCCCACAGCGACCGCCACCGGCGAGGCGTTCCCGCGGCAGCCGATTGACCGAAGCGCAATGAGGACAGACGACTTGCAGGGATTCCGGCATGGGGGATTCTCAGAAGTGGATGGGCCGGGATATTCGGCCAGTATGTCGGGAATTCAAGATCCCCCACGCCCACTTGTCGCTACTGCTGAATGACCACCCGAAAATAGCCCTGATCGGAAGGCAGGCTGATGCCCACATCGTTGAGGCCGGGCGTTACCGGATAAACGCCGGCCACCCGGTAAGGCCCGATGCCGGAATCGGCCTGTTCCAGCCGCACCGCCTTGGCGATCGGCGTGAACATCTTCAGGCGCCAATGCTGTCCGTCGATGCGCTGCAATTGCGGCGCGAACGGCCGCGCCAGCGGTTCGCCGATGAATACCCCTTCGCCGGGGGTCTCCACGCTCTTCCAATACGCCTCGATCAGCGTATCGCCGCTGCCGTAGCGCAGCATCGCCACACCCGGATTGGGAAATTTGGCCAGCAGGTTGCAGGGCTCGACCACCGTGCCGTAGCTTCCGGTCGCGCCCGCCTCCAGAAACCGCAGGGCGCTCATCTGCCGGCTGTCGCTCAGCATGCCGCCGGTCGAGGTCAGGTGATCGGCCATGGCCCCCGGAGCGAAACCGAGGCTGCGCAGTTCGGGCACTTGCACCAGCCCGGTAAAGTAAAACAGCACGTCCTTCTTGCCCTTGATGTAGTCGGTATCCAGCTGTTCCAGGTGAAAGCCGCCGCCCAACACGCGAACCGCCTCGTTGAAGACCACCGAACGGACCGAGCGGGCGCGATCAGAAGTCTTGAGCAGATAGCCGGTGCCGGTCGGGTAGCTGCGGTCTGAAGCGACGCCCCGATCGATCATCCGGCGCACCTCCGGATCGGTCTGGCCCGCCAGCAGCATGGCTGGTCGAAGCTTATGGTCGGCGCGGGGCGTACTGCTGGCAGAATTGTAATAGCCGCTGGGACGGGTCAAGCCGCAGGTCTTGGCGGAGCAATAGGCTGGATCGAACCCCATGGCCATCGCCGAGGTGATCGACATGCAGTCGACCCGGTAAGGTTTGGTCCAGGCCAAGGCGTAGGCTTGCACGAACTCCGGAGTCTGCCGGTCCACCTCGGCCTTGACCTGGCTGAAGCGGTCCCGCGGCAGGTTCACGCTGGTGGCCGGGAAGCGCACATGGATGACATTTTCCGGCGGAATGCCGCGGCGCTCCCGGTAGTACTCGCCGATCCGCACGCTCATGTCATCGTCGTCGTTGACCACGATCGCCAGTTGCCGGGGCTCCAGGCCGGTGGGCATCAGCTCCACCTGCGGTTCAGCAGCGACCTTCCCGGCCAGGCCCCACCCCAGCAGCAGGAACAAGCCGAGAGTCAGGGTCTTGCGGGCGGCGCGACGATGAATGGGAGATTTCACTGAGCAAGGCATGATGAGCGGAGAAATGCTGGCCGAAAAACATGATGCCCGGGGATCTCGTACCTACCCCGGTCATGGCGCATGATAACAAGACCGGCAAGCCGATGGCTTTGCGGTGTCCCCAAGCGCTCAGGTTTCCTCGGGGAACTTCGGCCGATCGCCGCGTTCTCTCCCGGAAAACCGGTCCATTCCGTCCCGAAAACACCTCCATGACCACCGCCATCGTCTGGTTCCGGCGCGACCTGCGACTCACCGACAATCCCGCGTTGAGTCATGCCCTTTCGCACAGCGAACGGATCATCCCGGTCTACATCTCCGATCCCGAGGCGGAGGCGCCCTGGCAGCCGGGCGCCGCCAGCCGCTGGTGGCTGCATCACAGCCTGAAAGCGCTGGCCGACGCCTTGTCCCGGCGCGGTTCACCGCTGATCATCCGGCGGGGCGCCAGCCTGGAGCAGTTGCGGCAGGTGGTCGATGACTGCGACGCCACCGCGGTTTACTGGAACCGTTTGTACGAGCCGGCGCTGATCGAACGCGACCGGCGGATCAAGCAGAGCCTGCGCGAACAGGGCTGCCAGGTCGCTTCGTTTGGCGCGGCGCTGCTGCGCGAGCCCTGGGAAGTCAACAACGGCGCGGGCCAGCCCTACCGGGTGTTCACCCCCTTCTGGAAGCGTCTGCAGCAACTGGGTTGGGAGCTCGATCCGTTGCCGGCGCCAGCGGCTCTGACTCCGCCGATGCTCGATTTGGCCGGACTGTCCATCGACCAACTCGGCTTGCTGCCCCGCATAGTCTGGGACGAGGGATTGCGGGAGCGCTGGAGCGTGGGTGAAGAATCGGCCCTGGCCAGGCTGGACCGATTCCTCGATTTGGCCCTTGCCGGCTACCCGGACGGGCGGGATCGTCCGGCTCTGGCCGGAACGTCGGAATTGTCGCCTCACCTCCATTTCGGCGAAATCGGCCCGCGCCAGATCGTGGCCGCCATCGAACAGCGGCTGACGGATGCAACTGACGCGCCGATCCGCAGCGCCGCGCAC
>VEPB01000442.1 GCA_012026715.1 Methylococcaceae bacterium
GCCACCGCCGCGCGCGCCAAGCCAGCCCCGATTGCCTGGGCCACCTCATGGGGCGTCACCGCGCGGTCGAACTCCCTAACGCTTCCGTCGGGCAGGGTTATCGCAGGCATAGTTGACGAACCGATCCTTAAGCAAAACCAGCAAAACCGCCATCAAACAAAAAAGCATCGCTCAGCGATGCTTTTTCAAGATTTGGTAGGCACGATTGGACTCGAACCAACGACCCCCACCATGTCAAGGTGGTGCTCTAACCAACTGAGCTACGCGCCTGTGTTTCAGAGTCGGGCATTATAGCGACGGCGGCGGACGATGGGAAGCCTCGTTTGGCCCAATCGGCATATTTCGGCAACCATTCAGTTAATGGAGCTTCAAGACCGACCCGGTGACTGGGATGAACACACACGAAATTCCTACGTAGCCGGCGGCGGCCAAGCCCTACCACAGGCAGGACGCGGGGCCGCAGCGTTCAAATTCCCGCCCCCCCATCGGCTCCGACTCAGCCATTGCATCAGGGGCTCGGCAGTTCCCTGCCGAGCCCCGTTGGATTGCCACATCGACCTGCAATCACCCCATGACGACGATTTCCGCTGCAGTCGTTGCGGGGTGGGTGGTGGCGCCGATGAGGGTGACCGGCACCGCTGCGGTGCTGCCGGTTCCGTCCGGATCGAAGGACAGCAGCCCGCTGCCGGTGTTGTAGACGAACTGGGCATGGGCCGCGTTGGCGGCGCCGGTGGCGTTGCTGGCCAGATCCGTAGCCGCGACGGTGGAGTAACCTCCGGCGCCGGGATGAGCAAAGCTGCCTGGGTTGAAGCCGGTCAGGCCGGCGAGGTCGTTCCAGTTGACCAGCAAAACGTCCCCGTTGATGCCGTTCAGATTGGCCGCGTTGGTCAGCGCCACGGTGTTTCCGGGGTTGCCGGTGCCGGTACCCAGATCCTGCACCGTATCCCGCACCGTTCCCGAGGCCCAGTTGACGAAGCCGCGGTAGTCGAACACGTCGGCTCCCGTTCCCCCGGTCAGATTGTCGGCACCTGCGGCGCCCTGCAGCACGTCGTTGCCGCTGCTTCCATTCAGGGTATTGGCGGCACCGTTGCCGAGCAGGGTGTTGTTGAGGGTATTGCCGGTGCCGTTGATGGCGCCGGTTCCGGTGAGGGTCAGGTTTTCCAGGTTGGCGCCCAACGTCAAGGTG
Organism: Methylococcaceae bacterium; assembly: GCA_012026715.1. Lineage (GTDB taxonomy): Bacteria > Pseudomonadota > Gammaproteobacteria > Methylococcales > Methylococcaceae > VEPB01. Next base: position 1,187 of record VEPB01000442.1, read on the forward strand.
ACGGAAGATTCCACCGTGTCGGTGCCTTCGTTGGCATTTTCGGTGATGGCGTCGGTGCTGACATCGACCACATAGGTGTCGTTGCCGGCCCCGCCCAACATCTTGTCGGCGCCGCCCTTGCCGTCCAGGCGATCGTTGCCGGCTCCGCCGGTCAAGGTGTTCACCGCGCTGTTGCCGGTGAGGACATTGTCGAGGGTATTGCCGGTGCCGTTCACCGCCGCGGTACCGGTCAGCAACAGGTTTTCGAGATTGGCGCCCAAGGTCCAAGTCAGGGCCGTCTCCACCGTATCGACCCCTTCGCCGGCATTCTCGGTGATTACATCGGTCGCGACGTCGGCTACATAGGCATCGTCGCCCAAACCGCCCAGCAGGTTGTCGGCACCGGCCTTGCCGTCGAGCCGGTCGTTGCCGGCTCCGCCAATCAGGGTGTTGATGGCACCATTGCCGGTCAGCACATTGGCCAGCTCATTGCCGGTTCCATTGATGGCCGCCGTACCCGTCAAGGTGAGGTTTTCGACGTTGGGCTGCAGGGCATAAGTCACGCCCGCCTGGACCAGGTCCGTGCCTTCATTGAGCGCTTCCTGAACGACATCGCCGGCCTGGTCGACCGTGTAGGTGTCGTTGCCGGCACCGCCCACCAAGGTATCGGCGCCGGTTCCGCCATTGAGGGTGTTGGCGGCCGTATTGCCGGTCAGCAGGTTGTTGAGGGAGTTCCCGGTGCCGTTGATCGCGGCGGTTCCCGTCAGCAGCAGGTTTTCGACGTTGTTCATCAAGGTCAGGGTGATTGAAGTCTCGACCGTATCTGTGCCACCGTTGAGCGCTTCCGTGACGACATCCGTGGCGGCATCCACCACGAAGGTATCATCCCCGGAACCCCCATTCATCGTATCGCTGCCCGCGCCGCCATCCAGGCGATCGTTGCCGGAATTGCCGTTGAGGGTGTCGTTGCCCGCCAGGCCATTCAGGGTGTCGTTGCCGGCACCTCCGTTCAGCGTGTCGGCAGCGCCGGTGCCGGTCAGCGTCAGGTTGGGGATCGTCACGATCAGGTCGAAACTGTCCGCCGACATATTCCCGGCCTGATCGAATGCGCTGACCTGGATGGGCAACGTACCCACCCAATTTGAAGGCGGAACACCGATGAGGGTGTTCGTCCCCCAATCGACGCTCAGCCAAGATGGAAAGTCACTCCCGTCCGCCATATCGATTGCAAACATCAGGCTATCCCCGGCGTCCGGATCCGCGAAATTGGCGAAAGGAAGCGGCAGGTTCAGCGCCACCCCGGCTGCGACAGTCTGATCCGGCAGAGGTACCGCCACGATGGGCGGACGGTTTGGGGGACCGACATTCAGCGTCAGATGGAAACTCGCAGAAGCGCCGTAGCCATCGGTCCCGGTCACGACGATGTCCAGATTTCCCAGGTCCGAGGCCGCGGGAGTTCCTGTAAAGGAGCAGTTCAAGGCGTCGAGATGGAGCCAGGCTGGCAGTGCCGATCCATCGGCAAGGCGGGCTGAATAGGTGATCGAATCCCAGAATGAATCCCACGGATCGGCATCCTTGATCGCCTGCGAGGAGAGGCCATATTGGAAAGCGGTACCCTGCCAAGCGTAGAGCGGCGCCTGCGGCCCTATATTCACCACCGGCGCATTATTGCTGAGCGCTTCGTTAATCTTGCTCTGGATCATGGCCGAATCCCAATAGATTCCGCCGGGAAACTGGAGCTGGTCTATCGTGCCGTCGAGCGTGTCGCTACCGCTGACGACCGGCGCGGCAAAGTTGCCGACGATCGTGAGCTGATCGCCGGTCCCCTTGATTTTCAAAACCAGATCGTCCCCGGAACGGGCGGCCCAGATATCCCGTTCAGCGACGCCGGTTGGGAAGTAAAGCGTGTCCGTTGCCGTGGCGACGTCGGTATTGTCGATCACATCCTTGCCGTCGCCCCGGCTGAAGAAATAACGGTCGTTACCTGCCCCGCCGACCAGGCTGTCGTTACCGCCGCATCCGGTAAGATCATCGTTCCCACCCATGCCGGCCAGCCGGTTGTCGGCAGCATTGCCGTACAGCTTGTTGAATTCGCTGTTGCCGGTCCCGTTGATGGGCGAACTGCCGGTCAGGTACAAATCTTCGACTCGATCCGGCAGGGTATAGTCGGCGCTCGATTCCACAACGTCGTAACCGCCATAGACCCAATATCCGGCATAGGAGTAATAGTCGTAGGCCTCGACGATCTGATCGCCGGAATTGTCAACGACATAGTGATCATCTCCATAACCACCCTCCAGGGTATCGATGCCGGTCCCGCCATCCAGGAAGTCGGTCAAATCCGCACTGCCGTAAAGGTGATCGTTGCCACCCTCTCCTTTAACGGAACGGCCGCCGAAGTCGTTGTCGCTGTCATCGCCCCACAGGGTTCCCGGGCCGTTGAACGTGATGTGCTCGACATTGGCGACTCCGAAGTCTGCCAGGTGCATCTGCGGGTTGCCGTCGGCAGCGGTGGTTTTGATCGTTACATAGTCATCGCCTTCGCCAGGGGCTTCGAAGAGGCGATCGTTCCGACCGATGGTGTAGTGGTCGTCACCTTTGCCGCCGCTCAGTAAATTGCTGGCGGGGTTATTGAGGCTATCGATGGTGTTATTGCGCGTATTGCCCATCCCGTCGATGGGGTCGGTTCCGGTCAGCTTCAGATTCGCGACGTAGGCCGGCAGCGCAAAACTGACGGAGCTCCGCACCTCATCGTAATAGCCCCCGTCGGACGTGGAGATAACCACATCTCCGGGGTTATCGACATAGAAAGTGACGCCGTCCCGGCCGTTTCCGATCATCGTATCGGCGCCGGCCTTTCCGTCGAGCACATGTCCCATGGCTCCATTGCCGGGGCTCACCAACACGTTGTCCAATTCGTTGCCGATCCCCGTTTGCGGCTGGTAGGAACTGGTGAACTGAATGTTGGTCTCCCTCGCCCCATAGGTCCGGCCATAGTTGCCCATGTACAGGTTTTCCACGTTGGCCGGCAGGGTGCCGCCGGTCTCCGAGTACCAGGTATCGACGCCTTCTCCCGGATTTTCCTGGATGGTTTCGACGCCGACGTAGACGTCGTTGCCTGCACCGCCGCGTCCGGTGTCGAGGCCGGCGTGGCCGTACAAGATGTTGTCGCCGGAATTGCCGATCAGCAGATTGTCCAGATCATTGCCGCTCCCGAGGATGTTGAGGGGACCGGTCAGCGTCAGGTTTTCCACGTTGGACGGCAGGGCGTAGGTGCGGCTGGACAACACGGTATCGATGCCGGCGTTGGCGGCTTCGATGATGACATCGCGTTCGTCGTCGACGGTGAAGGTGTCGTCCGCCGCCGATCCGGTCACGGTCTCCGCGGTGCCCGAATCCAGCCGGGCGGTGACGTCGCTCGCCAGCCACACCGATCCGGCGCCGCCGTCGAATTCGATACGCCAGGTTTGATTGCCGTTCGATGGCGCATAGCCGCCTCCGATCCAGATTTGGGTTGCCGATCCGTCGATTACAGCGGCGAGACCTGAGGGACCGACTCGAAAGAAGCTCACGTCGCCTGGAAGGATGCCGGCATCGAGCCGCAAGGTATCGACGCCCCCGGGAGTCGGATTGGGGTCGTCGCTGATCCAGTCGAATCCGTCACCGCGGCCGAACAGGTAAACGTCATCGCCCCGGCCGCCCTGCAGAATGTCGTTTCCGGCCCCGCCGTCGAGGACGTCGTTGCCGGCCTCGGTATCTGCGCCGGGCAGTTCGTTGAGCCTCTGGCTGTAACCGAGCAGACGGTCATTGCCGGCACCGCCTTCCAGGGTATCGTTGCCGAAACCGCCCTGCAGGTCGTCGTCGCCGGCACCGCCACGCAACAGGTCGTCGCCGGACCTGCCGTTGACATTGTCATCGCCCCCCAAGGCATCGATGACGTCGTTGCCCGCGTAGCCATCCAGGTTCAAGTCGTCGCCTTCGGTGGGTTTCAGCAACGCGGCCTGGATGTCGGCATAGGTCCAGACCGTGCCGTTGTTGAATTCGATGCGGTCGACCCGGCCCGAGGCATCCACCGAGCGAAAGAAGTTCGGGATACGCACATAGTCGGTGACCGTCCCATTGGCGGCGGGCGTAAGCTCGATCCGGAGGGAATCGTCCGTGCCGCTCCACGAGCGCACCAGTTTGACATCGCTGGGAAGAATCCCCGCGGCGAGTTTCAGGGTGTCGTTTTCGCCGCCGGTTTCGATCACCGTATCAGCGCCGTCGCCACGGGCGAAGGTGTAGACATCGTCGCCCGCGCCCCCGCGCAGGTCATCGTTGCCGAGGTGACCGCTGAGCACGTCGCTCCCCGTGCCGCCAAGCAGCACGTCGCCCGCTGCGCCGCCGTAGACCCGGCCACCGCCATCGAGCAGCTGCAGGGCTACCGGCGTGGTCAGGGTCGTCGCTACCAGCGACTCCACATCAGCCTTCGAGCCATTGCCAAACTCCAAGGCTATGTTGCTGCCGAACAGCGCATCGCTGATCTTCAAGGTCTCGCCATCATCGAGCGCAATCGACAGGGTGGCTCCCACCATGGTCAATGCTCCGCTTGACGCGACTCCTCCGGCGCCATCTAGCAGCACCCGGTTGTTTCCTTCGTTGTCAAGGATCAAATCGCCGGTGCTCAGACCAAGGTAAGTGTCGTCACCAGCGCCGCCCGCGACCATATCGGCGCCGATTCCGCCAGTTACGGTGTCGTTCCCGAGGCCACCGACGATGGTGTTGTCTCCGGTACCGCCGTCCAGCCAATCATCGCCCTCGCCGCCGTCCAGGGAATCGTTACCGTCGCCACCGTCTAGGTCGTCGTTCCCTGCCTCGCCGTGAAGGAAGTCGTCATCGGCCCCGCCTAACAACAGATCGTCCCTGCCTCCCCCGTAGAGGTTGTCAATGCCGCTCCCGCCAACCAGCACGTCCTCACCGTCGTTGACACCCGAACCGCCGTTGTGGTCGCCCAGCAATACGTCGTTGCCGTCGTTTCCTTCCAGGTAATCGTCGCCGCCGGTTCCGTATATCCAGTCGTGGCCTCCGCCCCCGCTGAGCATGTCGTTGCCAAACGGTACGTCGCCGAAACCGTCACCCACCAGGATGTCATTGTCATCCTGGCCGTGGATCACATCGCCGTCACCTTCCCCGAAGACGACGTCCTTACCCTTGCCGCCTTCGATGACGTCTTTTCCCTTGCCTGCAAACACCAGGTCGTCCCCGCCGCCGCCATAAATGGTGTCGTCCCCCCCTGCGGTCGGCGCCTGGTAACTGGCTCCCGTAAACTTGAATTCGTGTAGCAGCCCGTTCTGAGTGGGAGTGTGGGTTTGAGTCACCGTCCAGGTCTTGTCGGCGCTGGTGATTTCTCCATCCCCCAGGATGACGTCGTCCCCCGCGCCGGCGACGATTAGGTCTTTGCCGTCGCCTCCGGCCAGGCCATCATTGCCCGCTGCGCCGAACAATCGATCATCGCCCCGCCCACCGCTGAGCAGATCGCCGCGTGCGCCAGTGCCGGTCTCGTTGTCTCCCGCCGTAACCAGATCATCGACCGGTTGTACGGAATCGGCATAAAGCCGGTCGTTTCCACTTCCGGCCAGCAGGGCGTCGCTGTCGCTCCCGCCTTCGAGCAGATCGTTGCCGTCCAGGCGCGCATTGAGCACATCCTGGCCACCCCATCCCTGGATGCGGTCGTCGCCGGTACTGCCGTTGAGCGCGTCATCACGGCCGGACTCGACTTGGCTCGGATCGGTGATGACATTGCCCAGTGCGTCGTTCCGTGTCTGGATACCCGGTTGGCTCGGGTCGAAATCGATGGCGGTGTGGTCACCGACGATCGTCGGTTCCGGTGGCACCGGAGCCGTTGCCGCCGCCGGCAGTTGCAGCCCGAGGTTGCCGTCGTGGAAGTTCTTGACGACCAATGAAACCGAGATTCCGGACGCCATGGTGCTTTCGATGTATAAATCGCGATGCCCAGAAGCATCCGCTGTTCCGAGCGTGTAAACGAAATTCTTGTCCGCCGACAGCCAGACAGTTGGAGCTAGTTGTTCACCACCACTGAGGGTGAGCGCCGCCCCGCCGACAGTGATCCGGCCGCTGCCGTCGGCGTCTTCGATCACGTCGATGCCGTCGCCATAGCTGTAGACGTAGGTGTCGTTGCCGAGGCCACCCTGCAGGACATCGGCACCGCCCCCTCCCGCCAAGCTGTCATCGCCCAGATTGCCTTCGAGATAGTCATTGCCGCCCGCACCGGTAAGGGTATCGTTGCCGCCGCCGCCGTAGAGATGGTCGCCGCGGACACCGCCTTCGATAGCATCGGCTTTATCGCCACCGAAAATGTATTTTTCGGTGCCGATTGGAACCCCAATTTTCTTGTTGCTGGCGATGTCATCGTAATAGCTCCAGCTCAAGAACATATTAGGGACGAAGGTTTTGGAGGCCTCGGCCACCAGCACCACAAAACGGGCGCGATCGTGTATCCATTGCTCGGTGAGGGAGCCTTGGCCCGTCGCCGGGTCGTACAGGTCCAGGGATCCGTCGGTATTGTGTTGGTCGTAGGCAATGTCCGGGACGATGAAAGGATTCAATTGCTGCAGGGCATAGCGCCAGGCGAGGTCGGTCTTGGCGTGTTCGACGATTTCGGTATGGCTGAAGGCAGGGATGAAAGTCAGCTGGTTGCCGTCGAGATCCGGCGGCAAATCGCTTGAACCGTCTTTGCCGAAGAGTAAATCTTTGAGTTTGCCGATAATATCCGAACGGTCATTATCATCTTTATCCTTGAGCAGATCATATAAACCAGTGGCACCATCGCCGCCGAAGAATCCGCCCACCAAGGAACCACCAACGACAATGGCAGCGGCAATCGGTGCAGAAAGCGTCACGCCGAGAGCGGCCAACGCCGCCACCCCGATACCGCCTATCGCCGTTCCCAGGGCTTCGCCAACGGCTGAACCCGTTTCGTCGACCGCCCATTTGGCCATAATTTCCTTGGCCTGCTCGGTATTGCCACTTTCCGCCGCGGATGCGGCTTCGCTGGCAGCCAAGGAAAAGCCCAGCAGCCCACCGAGTAGTCCCAGTTTGTTCAGTACCTTGCCCCCCATGCTTATATCGACAGAAGCATCGGCGAACATGGTTTTAGCCATGCTCCGCAATTCGTCTTGTCGCGCCGGGTCCAAATCCTTGAGGTAGGCATCGAATGAATTATGCGCGCCCGGATTTTCAATCAGATATTTCTGTAGGTCCGTAACGTTATGCAAGAAATCGTCTGATCCGCTGAGCGAAATACCATCAAACTTCAGGCCGCTGTAGGCCATATCCATGAGCGAAGCTGTCTTTACGCGAGCGAAGACCTCGTCGATGGTCTTGCCCGTGAATTCACTCTTGGGAATGCCTTCTATGGACGTGACATTCGGGTTTTCTAGCAGGGCGGGTAGTTCGGTTTGGGCAAAGGTGCTATTTCCCAAACCATCAGGCGCAATCAAGCGAACATCGCCTACGACAGATTCCGCGAACTTTTTTGAAGCTATGTCCCAGAGGCCGGTATTGGTTACCCGGTTACCGGATGCATCTTTGCCATCCATGATGAGATTGTATTGGTTTGCATCGCTACCAACAGCGGCTTCAAGGGCATCTTGAAACCGGCTGTCAGCCAGTAAATCGGTTACCGCAGTATCGGCAAAGGTCACTACCTGCTTGAGTCCTTGTGCATCGACGAATTTTCCTTTCATGGCATCAACCAGCTGCCAAGCTTGAGTGCCTAAGTTGTCAACTGCGCCACTGTAAAGCAACGTGGTCGCATCGGAAGCAGCGTTTCTGACTGCTATCGAGGTTTCATTGACCAGCCGTATTAGCCCATCAACACCAGAATACTCAAGTGTGCCGATTTTGCTTAGGGCTTCTTCAAATGTGAATGCCATAATCCCTTCCTGCAATTATTTGAATTCGACTTCAAAGGAAACGATGTTGCCACGGTAAAACGTGTTTGGATTATCTACTGTTCCACCACTTGCATAAGGTCGGCAAAAGGCCATTTCTTCCAAACCGTCTCGAATAAGTTGCTTAATTTCTTCTCTGCGCGATTCAAATTCCGCAGGAATGTGTAGATCATAAACATCCCAATGACCTTGTATTCCTGTGCTGTCGTCCCCTTTTCCCTTTCGCTCAACATTGAATACAACCGGATGATCGTTAATAACTAAAGCATAATAGTCCAATTGCTCCCGCCCGCCCCCGATGATACGCAATACATAAGCTCTTCTCTCACGATCTATTGTCCACCACAGATGCGAGTTTCGGCGGAATTGCGTTATATAGCGGGCTTGCTTTCTGAGATTTTCATAATTAATAACAGACTCAAATGCTGCCCGGTCTTGGGCGGGGATTTTTTCGTTCTTAAATGCCATAACTTATTCCTCTAACTATATGAACTCTAAGCCCATGCAGGTCCGATTAGCGCAGCATAATCGGACGAATGTTACCGGACCAAAAGGTATTGTCGTTACTCCACAACCCGGATGAATGGACATGCTGTCGACATAACGGAAAAATGTGAAATAGTCTTCTTAAGGTCACCAGGGATACCCTTGGCGCAGGCATCGTGCCCATCCGGCCAACTGCCAGCGCGGTTCCCTTCGACTACCGCATTCCCGCAGCTACAGACCGCAACGACCAGCCCGATAGACCATCGATCCCGGGTCGGAGCGACACTTCTGACACGTTGGGGTGCCTTCCGCACACCGCGTGCTCTCGAAGGGCACCGAGAGCCCGCGTAGGATGCGTTGAGGCACGAAACGCATCGATCGAGGCGTTCGGGGCTTGCAGGCTTCTCAACCAGGAAACCACCTGAAGTTGCTGATCGGCCGTTTTCGTCAGCAAATCGGCGGCTCGGCTGTCCTGGCCCAGTTCCGTAACCGCCCGTTGCAAATAGGCCCGGGCCAGGGCTTCGTTGCGTTCGATCTGGTCGGCGAGCCGCACCACGGTCGCTTGTATCTTTTGCAAGTCCGTCAAACCCTGGTTGGCAATGAGGCTGCCGAACTCCTCCAGATCCGCCGCAAGTGCCTTCGAAGAGGTCAATACCCAGTCCTTATATAAGGAGGAATCTTCATTCGCCATTATCGTTTCCTTTAGTCAGTCAAATATGAATAAATGATTCGAATTTCGTAATACAGCATAAAAATGAAGCCAGCAAAGCTCGAATAACTAATCATGACACCGTAGGCCATTGATGCTCTATACCGCCAACCAGCAAACCCAACCCCCGTAACAACATCATTTCCCGCCAGTATCATAAGAACCCCAAAAAACAAAAATATAAATAACTTGAAACGCCACGATGGCTCAGGCTGCCTACGCCACTGAAAACATGGGGTCAGTGAAAACATGGGGTCA
>VEPB01000567.1 GCA_012026715.1 Methylococcaceae bacterium
CGCCACCCGGGCGTCGTGCCAGGAGGCGTTGCGCGCATCCAGCTGGCTTTGCGCTGCTTCCCGCTGGCGCGCCAGGCCGCCGAACAAATCCACTTCCCAACTAGCTTGGACATCCCATTGATAGAGCGTCCGTTCGAACACCGGACCGCCGAAACTGAACGCGGAGTGATTACCCTGCAAGCTGGTGTCCAGCGTCGGCAACGCGGCGGCGAGGGCGCCCACCTGCCCGGCGCTGGCCTGGTGGATGCGCGCGCCCGCCAAGGCGACCGAAGCGCTTTCTCGCTGGGCGGCGGCGAGGAAGCGGCTCAGCACCGGATCGTGGAATCGTTCCCACCAGCGCGTCAAGCGGCCGGGATCGCCGCCATGGGCCAGCGGCACGGCCTCGGCCTTCGCATGCCAGCGGCCGACGACTGGCGTGATCGGGGCGCGGTAGTCGGGGCCTACCGTTGCCAGCAGGCCGCCAGGGCCGCTGCAGCCGGTCAGTGCCGCGGCCAGCGCCAGCGGCAGGCAAGCCTTAGCGCGATCCATCGCGTCCCTCCTGTCCTCGCCGCTTCGCCTCGCCTTCGATGAGGTCCATGGCATAGCCGGCCAGCCGTCTCCCCCACTGGTCCACCGCCTCCGGATTTGCCATGAGATGGGGAGCGACGACGGCGATCACTTCCTGCCCGACGTATAGATGCAACGCCATTCCGACCAGGGCGAAGGCCAGGCGATCCAGCTCGGGGTCCCGCTTAGCCAGCCCCAGATGCCCCATCAACACCGTGACCAGCGATTCGTGCTGGGGCTTGATCTCCGCTTCGATCTCTTCCTGGAAAACCCCGGTGGGCTCGATCATTTCCCGGAAATGCAGTTTCACCACCAACTGCAACTCCTCCCCGCGCTTGAGGGGTTCGAGAAACTCCCGGTAGAACAGCGTCAGCGCTTCCGGCAGGGGACGATCGGCAAACACTTCGATCTTGGAATAGCACGGCAGGTCGCCCAATGGCTCGGTGAAGGCAGCCCGGTAAAGCCCGGCCTTGTCGCCGAAGTAGTAGCGGATGGCGGAGATATTGGCCTTCGCCAACTCGCAAATTTCCCGCGTGGTCGCGGCCTCGAATCCTTTATCCGCGAACACCCGCAGGGCCGCCATCACCAGTCGGCTGCGAGCACGCCCCCCATCGCTGCGGCCGGGGTCTTCTTTTTCGTGTGTCATGAGCTGCCATGAAAAATAAATCAAACGATTGATGTATCGTGTCAATCAATCGTTTGATTGTCAACCTTAAGCCTTCCGGCTGCCTCGTCCAAGGACAGAGGCGGGCCAGTGTGTTGGCGCGTTCCCGGCCTGCCCCCGTCGAAACCTGCGGTCCTTTGGAACCCTCATGGCCGGGGGCTGTTGGTCGCACTTCGAGGCCGCTTGCACGTCCGGGTCGATTGGCCTAGAGTGGCTTGGCGCGACTCCGTCTCACCTTCTTGAAGCTGCAAAGGAAGCGGCCGAGGCGACGACTGGCGGAAGGACGGCATTCGCAACCACCACGCAACCTAGGGCAGACAGGGGTAGCTATGGAAAAACGGACCTTCAGCGGCCACCGCGAGTGGATGACGGCACTCTCCCTCTTTTTGTCCGCAGCCGCGTTCGCCGAACCGGCCAGCGACCCCCGGATCGGCACCATCAAGACCTCCAGGCCGGAAGCCGTCGTCCTGCACCAAGGCGCGGAGCAACCGGCGCAAGTCGGCAGCCGGATTTACCGCGGCGATACCATCGTCACCCGGTCCGACGGCGCCGTCGGCATCAGCTTCATGGACGGCGCGGTCCTTTCGCTGGGTCCAGACAGCCGTTTCACCGTCGACGATTTCCTGTTCAAGCCCGCCAACCGGGAAGTGTCGTTCCTATCCACCCTGGCGAAGGGCACCGCCACCTTCATCTCCGGCGCCATCGGCCGCATCTCGCCGGAATCGGTCAAATTCAAGACTCCGACCGCTACCCTGGCCCTGCGCGGCACCAAGATTCTCGTGGAAGTGAAGTAGCGCCCCGGCGAAACCGACAACGATTCTTGCAGCAAACGGAGACTCGGCGATGCAGCGGATTTTGATGATCGCATTCTGTGGACTGTTGGTGACGGGGTGTTCCGGAACCCGGGTGGTTCTGGTGCCCGATCCCGACGGCAAAGTCGGCCAGGTTTCGGTCGCCACCCAGGCCGGTGAAGCGGTGCTGCACAAATCCGGCGAAACCACCCGCGCCTCCGCATCCGATTCCAAACCGGCGAACCCGGAAGTCTGGTCCCAGGATCAGATTCAGGATGTTTTCGCCGCCGCCCTTGCCAACGAACCTTTGCCGCCGCAACGCCATCGCATCCACTTTGCCACCGGGACGGCCGACTTGCCCGCCGAAGCCGGACCGGTTCTGCAGGCCATCAAACAGGCTGTCGAACAACGGAAGTCCTGCGATATCAGCGTGATCGGCCATAGCGACCGGGCCGGCGACGACGCCTGGAACCGCGATCTGTCGCTCAAGCGCGCCGATGCAGTCGCCAGAGCACTGAAATTGGCGGGTATCGCCGACGCCTGCATGGACATCCGTTATTACGGCGAACACGACCCGGTGGTTCCCACCGCCGACGGGGTTTCCGAACCCCGCAACCGGAGGGTGGAAGTCGAGATTCGCTGAGATGGGGTGGCGTTGGCCCACGGGCTTCCCGGCCGCCCAGACGCTACCGGTGGAGCCCGATCAGCAGTCTCGCGCACGGGAACGCAAAATCGCCTTTGCCCTTGGCGCCACCCTGACCCTGGCCTGGTGCCTGGCCGGCCTGTGTTTCCCCGACCTCCTCGAGCGGGCCGAAAATGTCGTGGCCGACCGCCAGGTTGGCCTCTTGCCGGAGCATCCCCCTTCCCGCGAACCGGTCATCGTGGAGGTGGATGAAGCCAGTCTCCGGGCGTTTGGCCAATGGCCCTGGCCGCGCTATCAGGTGGCCAAGCTGCTGGAGTCCATCTCCGAAGCCGGCGCCGTCGGGGTGGGCGTGGACGCTCTCTTTGCCGAACGCGACCGGACCTCGCCCGCTGAAATCGCCCGCGCCCTGCAGCGCGATTTCAACCAATACCTGACACTCGAAGCACTCCCCCCGCCGCAGCGGGACTATGACCGCATCCTGGCGGCGCCCCTGGCCCAAGGCCCTTTCGTGCTGGGCTATTTCCTGTCTTTCGATAAGACCGGAAGCGGCTCCTGCACGCCGAAATCGGCCAGCGGCGCGATCCTGTCGGCGCAGGACGGTGACGGCGCGCTCGCCGGAGTGCCCCAAGCCACCGGCCTGATCTGCAGCATTCCGATCCTCGGTGCCGCTGCCGCCTATGCCGGTTTCACCAACGGCCTCGCCGACGACGATGGCCTGTACCGCAGAACGCCGCTGATCGCCCGTTGGAACGGCGGGCTTTACCCCAGCCTGGCGCTGCAAACCTTCTTGACCGCCACCGGCATCCAGCAATTCGTCGTCGACTCCTCCGCCAGCGGGCTGCGGCTGCGGCTGGGCGATCTCATCGTGCCGCTGGACGCCACCGGCAACCTCCTGATCCGTTTCCGCAACCACCGCTACGAGTCGATTTCCGCCGCCGATGTCATGGCTGGAAAAGTCCTGCCGGATCGGCTGCGCGGCAAAATGGTCCTGCTCGGCTTCTCCGCCGCGGGCCTGCACGAATACCGGCCGAACCCGCTGGACCCCTTGTTCACCGGGGTGCAACTTCATGCCGCAGTGCTGGACAACCTGGCGAACCGAAATTTCTTGCAACGGCCTGCATTCGCCCGAGCCCTCGAGGCGATCGTCGCCCTGCTCCTCGGCTGGATCTTGGCCCTGCTCCTGGCCAGGGCCGGTCCCACCGCCAGCGCCTTGTGGCCCGCCACGCTGATCACCGCCGTCGTCGGCAGTTCCCAGTTCCTGTTGAGCCGTTACGGCCTGGTCGTCAGTCCGGTGCTGCCGACGGCGACCCTGATCCTGGTGCTGCTGGCACTTTCGTTGCTGAAATTCGGACGCGAATACCTGCGTTCGCAACGCTTGGCCCGCCAGATCGCCGATGGCCAGGACGCCATCATCGAAGGTTTCTGCACCATGTCGGAATACCGCGATCCGGAAACCGGATTCCACATCCGCCGCACCCAGAACTACGTCAAGGCACTGGCCCTGCGTCTGCGCCAGAAACGCAGATATCGCCGCCAGCTGGACGACGCAATGATCGAGCTGCTCTACAAGACGGCGCCACTGCACGACATCGGCAAGATCGGCATCCGCGACCAGATCCTGCTCAAGCCGGACCGGCTCACCGATGAGGAGTTCGCCGTGATGAAGACCCATACCACCATCGGCGGCGAGGTGGTCCAGGCCATCCAGGCTCACCTGGGACCCAATGCCTTCCTGGAGACCGCCGCAGAGATCATTCTCGGCCACCAGGAAAAATGGGACGGATCGGGCTATCCCAGGGCACTGAAAGGCGAAGAAATCCCGCTGGCCGCCCGGCTCATGGCCCTGGCCGACGTCTACGACGCGCTCATCAGCCGGCGCGTCTACAAACCCGGATTTCCCCACCGCCAGGCGGTCGAACTAATCGCCCAAGGCAGCGGCCAGCACTTCGATCCGGAACTGGTCAACGCCTTCCTAGACATCCACGAGGAATTCCGCGACATCGCCTTGCGCTTCCTGGATGACGACGAGCAGCGCCAGACCCTGCTCGGCGAGGCAAAAACCGACTAACCGGCCTCAATCGTTATCGGCAATCTCCACGCTGGCGGATTTCGACTCGCCCAACCGGTAGGCGGCCGCCTTCTTCAGCTTCAGTGTTACGTTTTCGCTGCCTTCATTGCGGCGGTCGTCGATGGGGGAAATATCCACGTAAGCCGACACATTGCCGGCCGGAATGACCACTTTCTTGGCGATCTTCCGGTAATCCTTGCCGTTCTTCGCCTTGCCCTTGATGAGGTAGGTCACTTTCAGATCCTTCGCGATGGCGGCATTGAGCGCGATCAGGAAGCGCCCCTCGACCGGACCGGTTTCCGAGGCGCTGGCCTGGGCCGCGGTCAGGGAAACCACCGGCTTGACCGCCGCCGCGCCTTGGGTGGTGACAATGACATACGGCACGCCGCCGATGGAATAGCTGGCGCTGGATCGCGGAAAGAACCGCATCGCGTTGGGATTGCCGATCGGCTTCGCGCCTTGGCTGAACTGGGTCCACAGCGCCAGCGACATGACGAACTGGCCGTTGATGGCGTTCATGTCCGCCTCGCTGATTTCGAGCGAGTAATCGTCATCCACGCCGATGGGGATGAAATCGCCGTTCTTATACAAGTCTCCCACCTCCTCCTTAACCCGGAACCTGCCCGGCGTCGTGCTGGCATTGCCGTTCAGGGTGTAGCGGTCCAGCCTGACATCGGTCAGGTTGTTGTGGGAGTCAGCCCCTGCCCAGGCACCCGAACCCAGCGATGCTGCCACTAGCGCGACGAGGAATAAGGTCAGCCTGTATGCAAATTGTCCTGCCATGATTTGTATGCGCCTTCGTCATTGGGGAATCGAACCGGGACGAAAGCCGCATCTCGAACGCCATCCGTCCCTCCGGCGGCACCC
>VEPB01000230.1 GCA_012026715.1 Methylococcaceae bacterium
CAGTTCGCGGGCGGTATCGATGTTCTTGTCGCCCAGGGTTGGCTGGCCTTGCTTGGTCAGGGTCGGAAACATGTTGCCGCCGCCAAACAGTTTGACCTGGTATTCCAGGTGCGGTGCACCGATTGCGTCGATTTCCGCCATCAGCAACTCCATGGCTTCGTCGGCGTAGCGTCCATCCAGTTCGTCCTGGCCTGCCCCACCACTGCCACGGGCGGGAAGCATGAAGTGGCTCATGCCACCAACCAGCAGCCTGGGATGCCAGACCGTCATGGACACGCAGGAACCCAGCACCGTGCGAATCCGGGTATCGCGATCACCGAAGTAATATTCTCCCGGGTTCAGGAAAATCTCCATGAAGGATGCAGGCCGATTCATGATCTGGTTTTTTGGTAGATGGCCGGTTGAACGGCGCGGTAAGCGTCGGTTACACCGTTGAGCGTCTCGGAATGGCCGATGAAGAGATAGCTGTTGCCTGTCAGCAAGGGCAGCATCCGATGCACGATGCGCTGTTTGGTCTGCTGCTCAAAATAGATCATCACATTGCGCAGGAAGATCACGTCGAACTCGCCCAGAGCCGGAAACGCCTCGTTCAGATTGACCTGCAGGAAAGTCACCTTGCTGCGCAGATTCTTGGCAATCAGGAAGCGTCCCTCGTTGGAACCGACGCCCTTGAGGCAAAACCGGTTCAGGTAGTCGCGCGGCAGCTCTCTGGCCCTGGCCATGGAATAGACGCCGGATGAGGCTTGTTCCAGCACTCGGGTACTGATATCGGACGCTACCACTTCCCAGGGTTCATCTCCCAGGCAATCGGCCAGCAGCATGGCGATGCTGTAAGGCTCTTCGCCGGTGGAACTGGCGGCACTCCAGATCCGAATCGCGCGCCCCCGGCGGCGGTTCAAGAGAACCTGGTCGCGCAGGAAGGAAAAGTGTTTGGGCTCCCTGAAAAAATGGGTTTCGTTGGTGGTCAGAAGATCGACGGCCGTCTGCAGTTCAGCTTCGTTGCCGGATGCAGTGATAAAGCGGAAATATTCGCCGAAACTGCTGATTCCATAGTGCCTGAGGCGTTTGGCCAAACGTCCGGAAACCAGATGCATCTTCGCCTGGCCCATGCTGATGCCGGCAATGCGGAAAATCAGGTCGCGTATCTGCGCAAATTCCTGTTTGCTGAGCGTGGGCGCTGCCAGTTCCTGGGTCTGCATCGTCATTGTCGATGGGCGCTCGGGCGTTGGTGAGTCGTCGATAGACGGCCGAAACCGCTGAGTGGCCGGCGCCTTCTAGTCTAGCGGGTGTTTTTCCTTTTGCGGCAGGGCCGGAAATTTCAAGCAGCCAAGACAGCGACTGCCGCACGTCGGAAACCAGATGCGCGTGCCGAATAGAGCCGGTTTGATGCGGCGCAGGCGGTTCCAACGGGTGGGCGGCCGCGATGGAAGCGTGCCGGAGCCCCTGAAAGGCCTACGATCGTGAAGCGACTTGGAGTGGCGATCGTCATCATCGAACGCCAGTTAGAAGGGCACTTGACGCTGAACTTGGCCTAACCCAAGACCGAAAAGACAACACCATGAATTCGATCGATCCATTGATTACATGGAGGCGACAGGATTCGAACCCGCAACCGGCTGATTACAAATCGCGCATCCATTCAGTACTAATTGTTTTTAATGGAATATACGGGCGTCCGTTGCGGGCCTTGCAGTACCAATCACCACGAGGCACCACCGAAACACGCGAAGTTCACCCGCAATACGCGGCCACGGTACCGCAATTTGATCCGACGCCCGGGCAACATCGGCTCGGACCACGGACGTTGGAAAGGTCTTTCTACGAGCGACCGGCCATCTCCGACACCTCGCTGATGCGCCGTTCCAGAAAACGTCGTTCGGGTTCCAGTATCGCGAGTTCCAAAGCCCTTTGGTAAGCGGCTCGGGCTTCAGGCTTGCGGTCCAGACGACGGAGGAAATCGGCGCGGGCGGCGTGGATGAGGTGGTAGTCCTTCAATGCGCCGCTCGCCAAGATGTCATCGACAACAGCCAGTCCGGTGGCGGGACCGTCACACATGGCCATCGCCACGGCGCGGTTGAGAGCCACCACCGGCGAGGGCTCGATCCGCAGCAGCACGTCGTACAGGCCGACGATTTGGCTCCAGTCCGTGGCCGCGGCATTGGGGGACTCCGCGTGGACCGCGGCAATGGCGGCCTGCAGGGTATAGGGGCCGAAGCGGCGCGAGGCAAGGGCCCGTTCCACCAGTACCAGGCCTTCGGCGATCCGCTCCCGGTTCCATAGACTACGATCCTGTGCGTCCAACAGGATCAGCTCGCCCTCGGCGTCGCTGCGGGCTGAACGACGGGATTCGTGCAGCAGCATCAGCGCCAGAAGGCCCATGGCCTCCGACTCGGGCAGCAGTTCGACCAAAAGACGGCCCAGCCGGATCGCTTCATCCGAGAGATCACGACGGGTCAGGGAATCGCCGGAGGAGGCCGAGTAGCCCTCGTTGAACACCAGATAGACGACCCGCAGCACCGCATCCAGACGCTCCGGCAGTTCTTCCCGCGTCGGCACCTGATAGGGAATGCGCGCATCGCGGATCTTGCCCTTGGCGCGGACGATGCGTTGGGCCAGG
The DNA here is from genome assembly GCA_012026715.1 of Methylococcaceae bacterium. Taxonomy (GTDB): domain Bacteria; phylum Pseudomonadota; class Gammaproteobacteria; order Methylococcales; family Methylococcaceae; genus VEPB01. The sequence continues at coordinate 2,618 of VEPB01000230.1, forward strand.
GTAGGCGGCGCGGTGAGAAAGGCGCGGGCAATTTCTTCCGTGGTGAGGTCGCAGACCTCCCGCAGGGTGAGGGCCACCTGGGCATCCGACGACAACGCGGGATGGCAACAGGTGAAGATGAGCCTGAGGCGGTCGTCTTCCAGTTCATCTTCCTCGAAGGCGGCGCCATCCATACTGGCAGGATCGACGGGCTCGGCATCCTCGTCCAGGGCCTCGAAACGGGCGCGCCGCCGCAGCCCGTCGATGGCTTTGAAGCGCCCGGTGGAAATCAGCCAGGCCCTGGGATTGGCGGGAAGGCCATCCCGCGGCCATTGTTCCAGCGCGGCCCGGAAGGCATCGTGCAGGGCTTCCTCGGCCAGGTCGAAATCGCCCAGTAGACGCACCAGGGTGGCGAACACCCGGCGCGACTCGCCGCGGTAAACCTCGTCGATGGCCTCGCGCAGCGGCTCGGACGACAGCTCGCTCATCGGCGCCGCCAGCCGGCCCCGAGCAGGCCTACCAGGGATCGTAAGTGCCGATGTTCCACAGATGCCCTTCCGGGTCGCGGCAGGAAAAAACTCGGCCTCCATAATCCGCGTCTTGAATTTCTATGACCACTTCCGCGCCGGCGGCTTTCGCCCGCTGATAAATCAGGTCCGCGTCGGCCACCACCAGGCACGGACTTTGGGTTTCGGCGCCGCTCAGCTCGTCTGGCTGGCGGATCAACCGTCCCCATGGCGTTTCCTCGGCCAGCACCGAGCCGAGCATGACCATGCCGTTGCCCAAAGTGAGCTGGGCGTGGGCGATGGTGCCGTCGGGATTGGCGTAGACCGCGTGCGCCTCGAAGCCAAAGGCCTCGCACAACCAGCGGATGGCGGCCGGCGCATCGCGGTAGCGCAGGCATGGAATCACCGTGGAGCGGGTGTTGTTTTCCTGTTGAGTCATGGGTTTTCCCTATTTTCTGGCTCGATCTATTGTCCCAGTTTGCCTTCCAATTCGCGGCAGCGCTCGATGGCCTCGCCCGGCTCGAAATCGTCCAGCTCGAACAGTTGGCGGACCTCGATTTCGCCGATCTTGCCCTTTCCTGCGGGATTGGGAAAGCGCCGGGTCCACTCCAGGGCTTCCTCGCAGGATTTCACCTGGATGAGGGTGTAACCGGCGATCAGCTCCTTGGTTTCTGCGAAAGGTCCGTCCACGAAGGAGCGCTGTTCTCCCGAGTAATGGATTCGCCAGCCCTTGCAGCTGGGTTGCAGGCCGGAGCCTTCGAGCAAGACTCCCGCCTCGTGCAATTCTTCATGGTAAGTGGTCATTTCGGCAATGAGTTCTTCCGAGGGCATGACGCCGGCCTCGGATTCCGGGCTGGCCTTGACGATGATCATGAAGCGCATGGTGTTGTTTCCTGGTGATAGGGCTTTTATGCGGCCTCACCGGTCGTGGGCCTGCTGCAAGGCCGCGATGTCGAGCTTTTTCATCTGCAGCATGGCCTGGAACGTCTGCTGGGATTTCTTGGGGTCCGGATCGCCGATCAACCGGGGAAGGACGCTGGGAACGATCTGCCAGGAAACCCCGAAGCGATCCTTGAGCCAGCCGCATTGCTGGGCTCTTTCTTCTCCACCCTCGGAGAGTCGGTCCCAGTAGTGGTCCACCTCGGCCTGGGTGTCGCAACTGACCTGAAACGAGATCGCCTCGTTGAACCGGAATTGCGGACGCGGACCGCCGTTGAGAGCCGTAAAGGCCTGACCGTCCAGTTCGAAGGCGGCCACCATGACCGATCCAGGCGTTTTGCCATGGATCTCGCGTCCGGCTTCCCCATAGCGGGAAATCTGGGTGATGCGGGAGTTGGGAAAGATGCCGGTATAGAACGTGGCAGCCTCTTCCGCCTCGCTGTCGAACCAAAGGCAGGGGGTGATTCGGTGCAGTGTTGCCATGACTATTCAGCTCCGGTTGCTTGAGTTCATGAGGTCCATCCGGGCGGTTATGGATGGTATTCCCGGGAGCCGAGGCCCAAGACTGCCAGGGTCCTGGAATCCTCGGCGACCGGCCGGACCTCCACGCAACCCTTGCGAACCTCGGGGATCCGTGCCGCAATGGAAATGGCTTCATTGAGGTCCCTGGCCTCGATGAGGTAGTAACCGCCCAATTGTTCCTTGGTTTCGGCGCAGGGGCCGTCGGTCACCGTCACCTTTCCGCTGCGCACCCTGACGGTGGTGGCGGAATCGGCGGGGAGCAGGCGGTTGCAGTCCAGGTAATAGCCGCCTTGGCGTATGTCCCGGGTGAATTCGCGGTATTCCTCGTAGCGCTGTTCCGCCTCGGCCGCCGGCATTTGCTCCATCACCGTTTCCGCGCAGATCAGACAGAGGTATTTCATGGCGATACCCTTCAGGCTTCGACCAAGGCTTTGAGGCTGGCAAGACCGGTTTCGAAGTCCTTGCCAACCATTTTTTCCATGTCGAAAAACAGGCACATGAGCTTGGACAGGTAGGGCGAGGGGCCATGCATGGCCCAAACGACCCGGGTGGAGTCGCCCTCTCCCGCCAGGGTGTATTCGATGATGTTGTGGGCCTGGAAAGGCTTTGCCATATCCAGGGCGATGACCAGCTTGGTAGGTGCCGTGGCATCGGTGATGGTCAGCCTTCCGGAGCCGGTCTCGGCATTTCCGTCGAACTCGTACACGGCTCCCTGGCCGCTGCGGGCACCGCTGAAGCCGCGTTTCAGGGCCGGGTCTTTCTTCTCGAAGGGCGACCAGGCCTGGGCCTGGCGAAAATCGCTGAGGATGGCGTAGATGCGATCCGGCGGGGCCTTGATGGCGATGGATCGTTCGATTCGGAAGCTGTCGGGACGGGTGGCGGCAAAAACGAGAACCCCGCTCAGCAGGATCACGAGGAGGATGGCGATGGTCTTGATCATAAGCACACTCTTCTTGGTGATGGGGTGAAGGCCTCAACGGACTAGGGCTGGGCATATTCCCCTCGTTTAAACCGGTTCGTTCGGGCCGAGGGGGAAAAATCAGTCGAAGGCGCATCCGTTTCGGTCCCGCGTCCCGCTCGGACACCGCGATACCCTGCGGGGGCCTTCGCCCGCCGCCAGGTAAACCTCTTCCTTTCACTGACCTACCGATTCGCTGCAAAACGTGCGTGCGGCCTCTTGCAGTTCCTCTGGACCGACGTCGCGCACGTGGGTCGCCACCGACCAGATATGACCGAAAGGATCCTCCAATACCCCGTAACGGTCGCCCCAGAACATGTCGTTCACCGGACTGATGACCGTGGCGCCCGCGGCGGCGGCGTGGGAGAAGAAGGCATCCACATCGTCTACGAAGAGATGGATGGTGACCGGACTTCCCTTGAGGGCTTTCGGTCCGACGGCACCGCATTGGGGCATTTCGTCCACCAGCATGACGGCGGAGTCACCGATGCGGACGCAGCCATGGAGAAGCTTGCCGTCGGGAGTATGAAGTCGCATGAGTTCCTCGGCGCCAAATGCGTTCTTATAGAAATCCATGGCCTCGCCGGCGCCGGCGCAGACCAAGTGGGGGGTGACGGTGTGGAAACCGTGGGGGATGGCATGGGACATGGTGGTTTTCCTTCTGATTTCTGGGTTTGGAGCCTGACCGCGGATGGTGTATGGGGTCGAGATCGGACTCTTGCCGGTAAGTCGAACGGGGACCGGCGAAATCGACAGGGATCAGGAAAATTTTCGCCGGCGTTTTTCGAACGGCCGGATCGACTCCAGTCCGCTTCATGGCGCGCTGGGCGCTCAGATATCCAATTGCCGAACAGGTCTGACCTCGATGCTGCCCACCCGTGCCGAGGGGATGGTCGCGGCCACCTTGATAGCCTCGTCCAGGTCCGGGACGTCGATCATGTAAAAGCCCGCCAGTTGTTCCTTGGTTTCGGCGAAGGGGCCGTCGGTGACCGAAAGCTTGCCGGCCCGCATTCGCACGGTGGTGGCGGTGCGCACCGATTCCAGGGGATGGCCGTCGATCAGGCAGCCGCTCTGCTTCAGTCCTTCCGCATGGGCCATGCATTCCCCATCCTTGGGACTGTCGGGCAAGGAGCAGCGTGTCTCTTCGTCGCTGTAGACCAGGCACAGGTATTTCATGGTGTCCTCCGTTCGTGTGTAGGGAATCTCTCCAGTTAGTCGAAGGGAAATGCGTGAATTCGACAACTCGGCGAAAAAAATTCGACCAGAGCGTCCCTCCGGGATCCGGCGGGCGGAATTGTCGATTCAGTTATGGATGTCTCCTTACAATCGCGAGCTGACGGCTGTGGATGGCAGCAGTCAATTTGAACCAAAATCGGCGCTGATTGTGATCTCCGCCGGTTTCTATTGCCAGCCGATACAACTAACCTCCGCTGAGCGACTGAAAGATGAATAAAGTCCCTTCAACCGGTACATGATCTGCGAGTGTCTTTCTATCGAACACGATGGTCTCGTTCACGCATAGATTGACATGCCGGCGTAGCGCGCCGCAGTCATCCAACAGGTAATCGGTGAATCCGGGGGCAATCTCATTGACCGCACGCAAGACATCGGCGACCGAGCCGGCCGGTACCGTAATCACCCGGTTCTCGAGGGTCGGAAAGTACCGGTAAAGATGTCCAGTCATTTTTACTGTAGGCATGACTTAGCCGAATCGGACCGAATATATTGGAGGAAAATGGTTACCCAGGCAGTGCCAAGATTCGCCTCGGTCTTCGGACAGGTAGACGTTCCCTGTCGTACTACCGAAACAGACATAATCGCCTGCTACATCGAGGCCATGCCTCAGGACGATATCGTAAGCATCATTCTGCGGCAGGCCCTTCCGAAACGACTGCCAGGACTGCCCGCCATCAGTCGTGCGCGCAACGTACAGCCCCCCGCCAATCGCCATCCGTTCCGAGTCCTTACGGGCGGGCACGACCCATGCGGTTCGACCATCCTGGGCGTCGACGCCAATAGGAAAACCGAAATGCACGCCGGCATCAGGCGCGCTGACTTTCTTCCAGTTCTGCGCACCATCATCGCTGAAAAATACACCGCAGTGGTTCTGCTGCCAAAAATGATTCGGCTGACCGGCGCAGTTAGCCATGAAGTGGGGGTCGTGGCCCCACTCTGCTGCCGGATTCGGCATATAGTCCATCAACAAACCTCTGTTTCGACCGATCCAACTGAGTCCACCATCGGCACTCTCCAGGACACCGGCCGAAGAAACCGCGACGTGAAGACGATTCGAATCCTGCGGGTCGAGCACGATGGAATGAATACCCGGTTCGAACACGCCATAATCGATACTTGCCGGTGTACCGCCCCAGTGATTCTCGCTGGTCGCATCACCGGCGAACAAATCGCCCCCTCTGCTTTCATGATTCCACAGGGCTCGATTGAGCTCCCAACTCTCGCCGCCATCATCGCTGACGAATAAGCCACCGGGGATCGTGCCAGCATACAACCTGCCCGTTTGCTCAGCGTTGCCGAACGCCAGATGCCAGATCTTGAAAACGGTCGCGCTCTTATATTCAGGTTGGCCCACAGGAGCTGCTGGATCAAAATCGGGGGCAGGGAGGTATTGGACGATGTACCGGGCGCCTTCCGGGTACTTCAAAGAAAGCACCTCCTCCCACGTCCCGCCACCGTCACGGGAACGCGAAAGTTTCGGACCCCAATGACCATGATCCAGGCAGGACCAGAGCGTACCGTCACGCGGATCACAGGCTGCGTAACAAACCGGAATTCCTGCATGCAGGATGGGTCGAGGACGCCAAGTAGAATTCGTGCGATCGAATATCACGGTACCCTTGCGAGTACCTAGAAGAATCATGTCAGGCATTGGTATGACCTCATATACAAGCGCGGATATGTAATTACCACGACGCAGACCGCTATAAATTCGGGTTTCGCGACGCGCTGGCGTCTGACCTGCCAACTTGAAATGGAGCACTAAGAAAGACAAGGCTATCGCATGGCTAGAATCTTCGGACCGATTGGTCGTAAAGGTGTTCGAAAGCGTCTCTCTCGACCATAGTCGAATACGCCTTCGCCTGATCGACAACACGAAGAGCTATGTCAGCTCCACCCAGGTAGCTCCCCCTCGCAACAACGGAGAGTTTGTGACGTGCGTCACGGGCCAATCAGGGCAGGATAAGCGCATATTCAATGCAGCAGCCACAGGGAGCAGACGCTGGTTTTCCGGCGGTGAAGACTGAGGCATCGATGGTTCTCCTTTCCGAAGCAGGGTCATGCCGGCTTGCCCGCCGGAACCGGAAATATGCCCGCATCGGTCGCGAACGCCATGTCGGCGTAGCGCCCGTCGCCTTCCCGGCCCTGGAACGGACTGAGCGCGATCAGCCGCAGAGGGCTTGGCCGATTGGATCGGTGCCCACGTTCGGGCCTTCCAATTCATGGGGGGGTGTCCCGAGGTCCTCGTGCCCGACAATCTGAAATCGGGCGTCAGCAAGGTGTGCCGCTATGAGCCGGATGTCCTGTCCACCTATGCCGAGATGGCGGCCCATTACGGCGTGGGGGTGGTGCCGGCGCGGGTGCGCAAGCCGAAGGACGAGGCCAAGGTGGAGGCCGGCGTCCTGCTGGTTGAGCGCTGGATCCTGGGCCGGCTGAGAAATCGGCTGTTCTGCTCGCTGGGCAGGCTCAGGCGGGCCATCGCCGAACTGATCAAAGACCCCAACCGGCGTCACTTCAAGAAGCTGCCCGGTTGCCGCCGGTCCGCTTTCGAGGCGCAGGACCGTCCGGCGCTGAAAGCCTTACCGGCCGTAACCGCCGTCAACCGGAGTGCTCGTCCCACAGCCGCTTGAAGCAGGTGTCGAGGCGGGACAGGCGGGTATTGGCGATTTCCAATCGGGGGTAGTCGGGGAAACGTTTGGCGTTGCCCGATTGGTACCATTGATCCATGGCCTGTTTCAGGCTTTCCTTTTCCTGCACGGTGCGGGCGATGTGCTGGCGGGTCCATTCCTGAACCGCGGCGGCATCCAGCGGCGCGATACGGTGACGCAAGCCGGCATCGAAGATGCGCACGCCCCCGCCTTCGGCCACGGTCTGTTTGAGGGCGGCAGCGTCGGTCACCTCCACACCGGCCAGGTAATCGATGCCGAAATGAACCAGTTCCGGAAGCCAGGGTGTGGTGGGCCCCATCAACACGGTCACCGCGTTGCGGGACAATTCCGCCAAGCGCGGGAAGGTCTTGTTGGTGAGGGTGCTGGCGCTGAGGAACACCCACTCCGCTTGCGGCAACAGGTATTCGCAGGCGGCGTCGGGCAAGTCGCCGGCACCGGGCTGGCGCTCCAGCACCGTCATGTCCAGTTCATGCGCCGCGATGAAGCGGTCGAGCCCCGGATAGCGGCCGACGCAAACCGTCTTCTTGCCGCGGATTTGCGGCAGGAAATGCTCGAATACCGCCAGATTGTTATCGCCGCCGGACACCGGCTCCAACAGCGTCCCCGGCGCCGGCAGCCGCAACCGGTTGATACCGGCATTGACCGCCGCCATGCCCGCCGTGGCCTTGTAGGGTTCGAAATCGCGCACCCACCCCGCCAGTTCTCGCAGCGGCTTGCCCCGCAGGGTTCCCGACCACGGCAAGGTGCGGGTCGGCACGCCTGGGCTCATGGCCAGACCGATGGTATCAGCCTCGCAATAGGTCCACACCAGGCCGATCACGACTTCAGCCGCCGGCGCGGTGTCGGCGGCGTAGTCCTGCAACAGGTCGTAGATTTCGTAGGGATTCGTCATCGGGCGGGAAGCGCCCGCCGGCGGGCGCCTTCAGTGGAATCAATCGCCCAATGCCGGCAGCAGCTTGGGCTCGGCCTTGATGATATCGTCGCGCCCCCAGGCAGTCACACCCTCCACGAACCAGCGGGTGTCCTTGGGATGGGGCAAAACCACATCGTACTCGGCGAAAAAACTGCCATCGCCGTGGAACTTGATTTCGCCAAGACGCTGGCCGCGGCCGTCGTGCCATACACCGCACAGGGTGGCCTCGCCGCTGAAAGGATCACGGCTGGTCTCGAAGCTGGCTTGGGTGTAAACCGGCTTGAGCCGAAGGATCTGGTCGTCGCCAAAACCCAGTTTCTGGATTTCCTGCGTCATCCGCTCGCAGATGGCTTCGCCCCTGGATTGAAAGTTTTCGATCATTCCTCGTCGTCCGTCTCCTCGTCCAGCGAGGCCGCCAAGGCACGGATCACCGAACCGCCCGAGCGGTCTTCCGGATCGAGTTGGTCCAGATGCGCCAACAATTCTCGGGCCTCCGCCCTAAAGCCACGGCGCAGCTTGATGAAGCCAAGCGCCTTCAGCGAGAACAGATAGAACAGCCCGGCCGAACTGGCATACAGCGGCCACGCGCCGGGTTCGCGGCTGAGGGTGGCCCAGTCCTGGGGAAAACCGCCCTGGCGCGATGCCTCGGCCAATGCCAGCAGCGCCGAGCGCTCCGCCGCTTCGAACTTCTTGGAATTCGCGTAGAACTTGTACAGGGCGAAGTAGACCGGCAAACAGGTGGGGTCTTCCGCCCGTGCTTCCCACAATAGTTTCTCCGATTCGTAGCGGTTGCGGGTGCGCGCCTCCACCGCCATCTGCAGGCGGCGGTTGACTGCTGCAGGCACGGCGGGTCCGAAGGAAACCCGGTCTTCCAGAAAACTGACGGTGGCCATGTCAGCCCCAGACGAACGGCGGCACCTGGAGCCGTTCCACCGGTTTATCACCCAGCAAATGCTCGTCGATGATGGCGGGCACGTCCTCCTTGGTCACCTTGCCGTACATCACCCCTTCCGGGTACACCAGCACGCTGGCGCCGAAGCCGCAAGGACCCAGGCAACCGGTGTTGGTGACGGCGATCTTGTCGAACAGATTGCGCTTCTGGATTTCGCCCAGAAAGGTGTTCATCACATCGTCGCAGCCATGCTGGGAGCAGGAGCCGCGGGGATGGCCCTCGGCCCGCCGCTGGACGCAGACGAACACGTGCTTGGTCGGTTTTGGCATGGCGGACCTCAGGCAGCCGCCGCGAGCGGCGCGTGGGTGAAGCAATTCTTGGGACAGCCCCTGGAGCAGGCCGAACAGCCGATGCAATCGTCGCCGTTGGCGATGCTCATGACCTGGGCGTTGTCCTCGTCCAGATCCTCGTAGTCGTCGATGTCTTCCGCCTCCAGGGTGTCGGCCCGGTCGATCAGGTCGAACACGTTGCGGGGGCAGACCTTGAAACAGCGGCCGCAGCCGATGCAGCGGCTCTGATTGATGCTCTGCACGAAGGCCGGGGTCCAGGCGGTGCCGCCCGCGGTCACGCCGGTGATCATTTCACTCATGGGAATACTCTCGATGTCTCCGGGAATTCAGGCGGCGGCCTTCTTGGCCGCCTTCAACTTGGCATTGGCGTCGGCCCAGGCCTGACAGGCATCGAAGGTGGACTGGGCCAGTTCCGGGATCTCCTGGTAAGCGGCCGGCAATCGATCCTCCACCAGATCGTGCATCTTCGATGCCCATTCGCTGGCGATGCGCTTGGCCTTGGCCACTTCCTTCTCGAGGGCTTGCAGTTCTTCGGGACTCATGGCTCGGGACCTCGTTACAGTTCGGCGACTTCGCGGTAGCTGGCGATCAGTTCCGCCGCCTTGTCGATCTGCTTGCCGGCCTCCTCGTTCATCTTGGCGAGGCTCGGGAAACCGAAGCGGTGCACGTCCCGCAGGGTCTTGTCCACCACAATCAGCTTGCCGACGATCACGAAGGCGCGGCCGAACCCTTCATGGGTGAGGGTGATCACCGGCACCGCCATCAGCCCGGTCTGTTTTTCGACGAGGCTGGCGATGGCGTTGTAATAGGCCTTGACCCGCGCCATGGTGGTCTCGTCCGGATCGCCCACGATGGGAATCTCGCGCTTGCGCTCCTTGGTGAGGATCAAAGGGTCGAGTATCTTGGCGTCGGTCCAGCCGTCGTAGGTTCCATAGGTATCGACCGCCTTGAGCTGCTTGAGCATCTCCCGGGGGAAATCGGCGTTCAGTTCGGTATCGTCTTCGGCTAAAGCCAATGCAGCGGCTGACACGGTGTCATCTCCAATCGGTTAATGAAATCATCACTCCTCCCATCCCTCCGCCTCCAGGCGGTCGAACTTGCTGGCGTCGGGAGCGGCCTGGCGGGCCAGGGCCTTGGCAACCCAGGCGGACGGCCCGGAGCGCAATTCGTTCTGGAAATCCTCGATCAGCTCGGCGATGGAACTGCCCCGGTAAACTTTCACGGGCTGGATGCCATAAGCCACCAGCTGGCGGATCGCCGAGGCGCCGATCGCCTCGCAGTACACCGCGGCGCAGCCGTCCAGCAGCGTGATCTTGGCGGCCAGCTTGTCCTCGTTGCCGTCCTGTTCCAGCTTGCCGAATTCCGCCACTTCCACCAGTTCGCTCTGGTCCTGGTTGACGGCGTAGACGGCAAACGTCTTGGCCGAACCGAAGTGCTGGTTGACGGTTTTGACGTCGTCGGTGGCGAAGGCGATCTTCAGGCAGGTGTCCATGAGTCGGCTTTCTTCGTTCTGATCAATGATGCGCATGCGTCGGATGAAGGCCATGAGCTGTGTTCTCCAACGGGTAGTCCCGAGCTTCCTCGGGGAGCTTTTGACCGAAGATGGACCGGTAGACCGGTACCTCGTGGTGGTGATTGGTGGCCAGCACCAGGTTGGCCAGATCGAACAAGGCCTGGCGCGCCCCGGCGTAGCCGATGAAGGCTTTCTGGTAACCGCCGACCCAGTCGTACAAGGGGAAGCCGCAGCGCAGGATGGGCACGCCCAGACGCTCCGCCGCCTGCACCGCATGGGAATTGCCGATCAGCACTTCGGCGCCCTGTTCCTTGGCGCTCAACTCCAGATCCTCAAGGTCGCCGATCTTGATCGTGGCGGCGGGAACATGGGCTAATGCGGGACCATCGCCGGACGCCACCGCGGTAACCACTTCGCCGCCCATCTCGCGTACCAGATGCGAAAAGGCGTTGAGCAGGTCCGGGTCGGCGGCGATGGCCACTTTCAGAAAACCCAGCATGAAATGGGTATCCACCATGGCATCCTGCAACTGGGCCCGCTGCCTTTCCAGCCGGTCCGGCACCCGGTTGCCGCTGATGTCGGCCAGCGCCTTGATCAGCGCATCGGTGGCGGCCAGACCGTAGACGTGATCGAACCGGTAAGTGGGCACGCCGGTGCGATTCTCCAGGATATCGGCCGCCTTTTTCAGGGACGCGCCAATCATCAGTGTGGCTGCGGCATCGCCCAGGGTCTTGATCTCGGCGATCGCCGTGCCGCCCACGGTGACCGGGCTGAAATCCTCGTCCACCAGATGGCCGTCCAGAGAATCGGACACGTCCGGCACGAACACCGGTCGCAGGCCGAACCATTCCAGCAGATCGCGCAGATGCTCCAGATCGCCCGGCGTCAGATGGGATCCGGCCAGCACATTGACCTGTCGCTGCCGGGTGCCGGGCTTGGTGCCGGCCACAGCCGCCTCGGGCACCAGTTCGTCGAGGATGTCGGCGAGGGTCACGGCGAAACCGGATTCCAGGCAGCCGGTGAAATCCGGGGTGCTCACCCCCACCACGGCAATGTCGGCAAATTGGGGGTAGCGTCCGCGGAATTCCCGCACGCAGCGCTTGATGTCGGCGCCCTGGGTCTCGGCCAGACCGGTCGTCAGCACCGTGATCAGCTGGGGACTGGATTTCTCGGCGATGACCTTGCGCCCCTCGATGACGTTCTCGTCGGCCCCCATCACCGAACTGGCCTGATCCATTGCGGTGGATTGCAGGGGAATGGGCTCGCGGAAATGGCGAACGAAATAGACCTTGGCAAAGGCGGTGCATCCCTGGGAGCCGTGCAGCATGGGCATGGCCCGATCGAATCCCAAGGTCGCCAACGACCCGCCCACCGGCTGGCTCGCCTTGAGCGGATTGACCGACATGGCCTTCTTGCGCTTGATGATCTCGGGCATGGGATATCGTTCCGGATGGTGCTTAATCCCTTTCAGGCAACCGGTATGCCAAGCGCATTTACACGACCAATCAATCGGTTAACAGCATTTCGGATGTCGTGTTCCCGACAATGTCCAGCTGCTTTGTCGGATTGTCGCGCGGTGATCAGGGTACGCTTGGGACTTGGGGGACTCGCCAATGTCAATCCAAAGTGGATTGCAGTTCCAATGTGCTGGTGGGGAACGTCCCCGGCGAGGTCCCCTCGGTAAGCCGTCGCCACGGATCAAGTCGGAAACAGCGCAAGGCGGGAACTCCACCCCTGCGGCTACCGCCGACATTCGAACCACACATGAAACCGGTCTGGCTATTCCCCGAATGCACCGCGGATTTCGTTGCGTTTCAGGCAACTCACTCGCAGAGCACCCCGAGACCTCGCCTCGCCACCTGGACGGTCTCGGATTCTCGATGTTCACCGCTTGACGCTGGGCCATCCGAAGGACAGACTTCGGCCGACTCGGGGACCGGCCCTGTGAACATGCATTCGACATAAAGGAGCACCGATGGCATCTCAGCTGTTGAAATCAAACCTGTTCGAGGCCGCCTACAAGGCGACTGCCGAGGGAATCAAGGCCAAAGACTTCGCGCGGAGCGATCCGTGGGTCGCATTGATCCCGAGGCTGGCGACGTTGTGTGGCGCCTCATTCGAGATGACCCATGCGGCTTGCCTCGAAGAACTGCGCAAGGTCTCCAACGAGCGATCCCTCAAGGCTGGCTCCTATGGCGCGTTCCTGCTGTCCGCCAGCGGGCTGGCCGCCGATGCGACCACCCTGCCCAGCTCCTCACAAGCCGCCCGCGTCGCCGCGCTGGAGCTGCTCTACCACACCTACTTCCACACGACCAAGGGACAGGAGGCAGTGTGGATCGTCTCGGTACCCACCAACTACACGACATGGCCCCATCTTCAGATGGCCGGCGCGACGGTCGCAAGCATACTCGCCAGCCTCAACGCAGGTGGAAACGAGCGATTTTCCGTCACCGACCGCAAGCACATCGCCACGGCAGCCCAGACCGGACTGGCGTGGACCCTGAAGGCCTTGGTCGTCCTCGACGACCTACAGGCGGGATCGAGGGCGATGACCCTGCTCAAATACTGGTTTGGCAACAACTCGACCACGGAAGTCGAACTGACCACCTTGGCTGAAAAGCTGCGGGCGGGACTGCGCAAAATTGCCAACAAACTCAATGGCGGTACCGCCGTCGTCACCGATTTCGTGCCGATTCGCACCTCCACCGATCCGAAAGATTCGGGCGCGCGCGGTTCCAACGCCTTCGTGGTGGCCTCCGAGACGCAGGACGTGATCTACATCGAGGAGGGCTTTTTCTCCCAGAATGCCGGCAATGTCTTCCAGAATGATGGCCGCCACTGGGCCCGCATCATGGTCCACGAAATGACCCACCGGGAAGCGGCGACCGTCGACAAGCGCTATGGCTGGGCGGGTATCGCCCCTTCGAGCGGGAAGATTTCTCCCGCCGACGCCATGGTGAACGCCGACAACTGGGCGATCTTCGTTGCCGATGCCGCCGGGGCGATGACCGCAACCGACATCGCTCGGGCAACCAACGGCGTATGACGCAGATTTCGACTCCGTGCCGCTTGCTGGCGGCAGCCCTACTGATGGTATGCGCCACCGAGCGAGGCAGCGCCGAGCCCCCCCGGACAACCACCAAGGAGACCGTGATGACTGACTCTGATGATCTATTGATGACGGGATCGTTCGACCGCTCGCCGCCGCCCGAGGTGGCGCCGGTGGTGCGGGACGGCAAACGCTATGTGCAGCGCATCGGCTCGCATGACGACAGCATCGGCCAGAGCGGCGGATTGCTGGACATCATCGATGACGCGACGGGGAAACCGATTGCGACCATCAAGGTGTACGACAACACCCGCAGTCCCGACCTGGAGGGCGACGTGCAAGACATCTTCTTTGTGTCGATGGCGTTTGATGCCACCGGCAGACTGATCATTACCGACGAAGTCGGACGGCGATTTGCCGTGGATGTCGATAAGCGCGCGTCGGTGCAGCTGCCCTGATTCCGCGCGCGCCGCTGCAGGCCATTAAATAAATCTGAGGCCCGGCAACGTCTTAGCCCCTGAATTCCGCTTGCTCCATGCAGGCTTCGAAGATTGGCTTCAGGCGTGGAGCGCTTCCGCCGCGTTGGTTTCGGCGTTGTCCAGATCCGAGGTGACGGTTTCCGTCGCTGCCCGTGGCGGACTGGCCGCCCGCCATGGCGCCGGGGTACGCACCGCCTGCCACACCGGGCTCTCCATGGTCAGCGCCAACTGCCGCACCAGCTCCAGCATGCCCTGATAGCCCGCATAGCCGAATTCCCTTTCCTGGTTGATGTCGAGGAAGGCCAGCCGCGCCTTGAGGGCGGTGTAGAGGTTGCGGCCGCCGGCGATGAGGATGTCGCACTTGTAGTCCTTCACCACCTGCAGCAGTTTTTTCGGGCTGACATCATCCAGCATCAGCGCCTCCTCGCCCATCAGCTCGCGGATGCGGGCCTTGTCTTCCTCCGTGGATTTCTTGGTGCCGGTGGCGACCACCACCATGCCGAGATCCTGCAAGGCCGAGACCACCGACCAGCTCTTCACCCCGCCGGTGTTCAGCAACACCCGCTTGCCGGTGAGCCGCTGCTTCCAGGGTTCCAGTTCAGCCCGAATGCGGGTCTCCTCGCGTTCGATCAAGGCCTCGGTGCGGGCGGTCAGATCCGGATCAGCGATGATGCGGGCGAAGTCCCGCAGGGCCTGGCTGGTATCGGTGATGCCGTAGAAACTACCCTCGAACCAGGGCGTGCCGTACTGGCTTTCCAGCTTGCGGGCCACGTTGAGCATGGCCTTGGAGCACACCATCATGTTGACCTCCGCCCGGTGCATGGTCTGCACCTCGCGGTAACGGGCATCGCCAGACAAGGTGCACAACACCCGGAGCCCGAGTTCATCCAGCAGCGGCAGCACGTGCCACAGCTCGCCGGCGATGTTGTACTCGCCCACCAGATTGACGTCGTGTACCTGGATGCCGCGTCGTTGGGCGCGTTCCGGAATCGGGTCGGGCTCCCGGGTACCCACCACATACTTGACCATGGCATCGCCGGCGATGCGGTTGCCCATGTTCTTGGTGCCGTAAAAGCCAGCGCAATCGACCGGAACGACGGGCGTCTCGAAGC
>VEPB01000382.1 GCA_012026715.1 Methylococcaceae bacterium
ATCGAACGACACCCCGTCCACCGCCCGCACATGCCCCACGGTGCGCTGGAACAGGCCCTTGCGGATGGGGTAATAGACCTTGAAATCGCGCACCTCCAGCAGGGGCTCCGGCTGTTCCCGCCGAATCCTGCCGCGGCAGCTGAACAGGCTGGGCAAGGCATCGAACAGCTGCCACGAGTACGGGTGCTTGGGGGTTTCGAAAAACGTGTCGCGATCGGCCTGTTCGACGATCTCGCCCTGCCGCATCACCGCCACCCGGTCCGCCATGTCGGCGACGATGCCCAGGTCATGGGTGATCAGCCACAGTGCCAGGCCCTGCTCCTGCTGCAGCCGCTTGAGCAGCTCCAGGATCTGGGCCTGAATGGTCACATCCAGGGCGGTGGTGGGTTCGTCGGCGATCAGCAGTTCCGGCTCCGCCGCCAGGGCGATGGCGATCATCACCCGCTGCCGCATGCCGCCGGATAGCTGGTGGGGATACTCCCGGATATGCTGATCCGGGCGCGGCAGCCCCACTTGGTCGAGCAGTTCCAGGATACGTTCCCGCCTCGCCTTGGCGCCCAGCGGCCGATGCCGGCGCAGCACCTCGCCGATCTGCTGGCCGATGGTCAGCACCGGATTGAGCGAGCTCAGGGGGTCCTGAAAGATGAAGCCGATGCGACGGCCGCGGATGTCGTTGAGGCGATACTCGGGCAGCTGCAACAAATCCTCGCCGTCCAGCCGCACCGTGCCGCCGGCGATGACGCCGCCATGGGGCAGCAGCCGGGTCACCGACAGCGCCGTCACCGACTTGCCGGAACCGGATTCGCCCACCAGCGCGAAAGTCTCGCCACGACGCACGCTGAAGCCGATGCCGTTGACCGCCGCCTGATACTGGCTGTTGCGGCGGAAACCGACCCGGAGGTTCTCCACCTCCAGCAAGGTTCCTGGTCTGGCGTTCATGGCGCGGCCTGGAAGAAGTGACAAACGCTGTCCAGGCCGCCGTGACGGATCACCGCATCGGCCGCCGCCTCGAGCTTGGGCTTGGCCCGAAAAGCGACGCCCAGTCCGGCTTCGGCCAGCATGGGCAAATCGTTGGCGCCGTCGCCGATGGCGATGCACTGGCCAGGACGCAAACCCAACTGCTCCCGCAGTTGCACCAGGAACCGGGTCTTCTGCTCGGGGCCGCAGATTTCCCCCACCACCCGGCCGGTGAGCTTGCCGTTTTCGATCTCCAATTCGTTGGCCCGGGCGAAATCCAGATCGAGGGAAATCCTCACGCGCTCGGTGAAGAAGGTGAATCCGCCCGAAACCACGGCGGTCTTGATGCCCGCCGTGCGGGCAGCGGCCGCCAGCAGGGCGGCGCCGGGACTGTAGCGCAACCGTTCCAGGAAGACCCGCAGCAAGGCCTCCTCCGGCAGCCCCTCCAGCAGCGCCACCCGGCGCCGCAGGGCGCCGGCGAAATCCAGCTCGCCCCGCATCGCCGCTTCGGTGACGGCAGCCACCTGGGGCTTGAGTCCCAGGCA
>VEPB01000285.1 GCA_012026715.1 Methylococcaceae bacterium
GCCTGTACGGCGGGGCCGAATGGGTTGTGACGGGTATTGGAATGGGGCCGAATGCGCTGATCGCGATCAGTCCATGGCGGATAAACCGGAAGAGACACCAAGAATCCGGCGACAGTTCGTCCCAAACCTAAAAAATTCGCTTGTCGCAGCGCCGTTTTTCGCCTATTGTGATGACCTTGTATTGGGATCTGCGCCACGCAAGTCACCGTAGTTACTGTTCCGTACACCGGTACATTCCTGCTCCACCTGCCCGCTTTCCGTAATACTGCACACCGCGTCCGCCAGTCCACCGGATGGCCGCGGGATTTCGCACATCCGTGCATCACCTTTTAACCGGGAATTTCAAATGTCACAGGAACAAAAAGGCACTGTTAAGTGGTTCAACGAAAGCAAGGGCTTCGGTTTCATTCAGCGGGACAACGGCAGTGACTTGTTCGTCCACTTCCGCTCCATCCAGGGCAAGGGTTTCAAGACCCTGCAGGAAGGCCAGCAGGTCAGCTTTACCGAGACCATGGGCCAGAAGGGTCCGCAGGCCGAAAACGTCGTCGTGCTGAAGTAACACGGCTACGCTAGCGCCCGAAACAGGCTGCTTCGGCAGCCTGTTTCTATCTCCGAACGTTCGCCGGCAGCGGCTGAACCGTTCGCATCCCCCGGAAAGCAGGCCCGCCGCGCCCGCCCCGGACTATCTTTTGCAAGTTCCCTGACCGGCCGGGACTCCGGCATGCCGGAGACCTTGGTAACGGCGATGGAAGGCCGGCCAGCTTGCAGTCTTCAGGAGGACCTATATGTTGACGCTTTTTGTTCGAGGCCTGCCGCCTCACACCACCGAAGACGCTCTGCGCTCGCTGTTCAGCAGCTATGGCCGAGTGTTCGACCTCAAGCTGAGCCGGGATCTGTTCACCGGTCAGGCCCGCGGGGTCGCTACCGTGAACATGGAAGGACACGAGGCGCGCGCCGCCATCGCTAACCTGGACGGCGCCGATTGGGAAGGGAAGACGATTTACGTGAATCTGGACAAGGGACCCAAAGGTGGCGGACGCGGCCGCCGCTGATCCGATTCAACCGCCGTAAAAGCGGAACGCCGCGGCTAGGGCAAGCCATGCCCAAGCCCCGGCCAAGGCGTCATCCAGCATGATGCCGAAACCGCCATGGACCGTCCGGTCGAAATGGCGGATCGGCCAGGGCTTCCATACGTCGAACAGACGGAACAGCAGGAATCCCAGTACCACGTTCTGCACGGTCGGCGCAAATCCGGCCAAGGTAATGAACAGGCCGACAAACTCATCCCAGACGATGCCGGAGTGATCCTCCACTCCAATGTCCTGTTCACAGCGTTGGCAGATCCAGATACCCGCCAGGAACATCGCGACCGTAACCGCAAGATAAACCGCCAAGGGAAGTTGCGCGGCCAGCAGATACAGGGGAACGGCGGCCAGCGTGCCGACGGTGCCCGGCGCCTTGGGCGCCAACCCAGAGCCGAACCCGAAGGCCAGCCAGCACACCGGATTGCCGAAAATCAGCCGGGCTGGCACCGGCTTGCGCTTGATGGATGTCATGGGCGCGAACTCGCCGAAAAATGCTGGTAGCCGGCAGCCGCCAGATCCTGCCGGACACCTCCCCGCAACAGCGCCAACCCTTGCCCTGCCCCGATGGCGCCGATCCGCGTCACCGCGCAATCGAATTCCGGCAGCCGGCGCGCCAACTCAATTTCCCGCTCCGGCGGAACGGTGAAACACAGTTCGTAGTCGTCCCCGGCAGTCAACGGCATGGACCAATCGCCACTGACGGCAAGATAGTCACCCACGCAACTCGACAGCGGCAGCGCCTCCCATTCAATCCGGGCAGCTACTCCGCTCCGCTCCAATATATGCCCCAGATCGGCCGCCAGGCCGTCGGAAATATCGATGCAGGCGCTGGCCAGATCCCTCAAGACCATCCCAGCCGCAATGCGCGGTTCCGGCCGCTCCAGCCACCGACGCGCCTCGGCCGAATCACCGGCTACCTGCCCCAAGACCTGCTTCAAGCCTAAGCCGGCCAAACCCAGTTGGCCGGTCACATATATCCCGTCGCCAGGCCGGGCACCGGAGCGCAGCAAGCCACCGCCCGGCGGCACATAACCCATGGCCTGCACGGTAATGGACAGCGGCCCTCGGGTCGTGTCGCCGCCGATCAGCTCCGCCCCGTAGCGGCCGGCCAACGTCAGAAAACCGCGGGAGAAAGCGTCGATCCAGGCCTCGTCGGCCTGAGGAAGGGTGAGCGCCAGGGTCACCCAGGCCGGGTCCGCCCCCATGGCCGCCAGATCGCTGAGATTGACCGCCAGCGCCTTGTGGCCCAAGCCTTCCGGATCGGTGTCGGCCAGGAAGTGCACTCCGGCCACCAGGGTGTCGACCGTTACCGCCAGATCGCCACCGGAGCGCGGCGCGACGAGCGCACAATCATCACCCACGCCCAAACCTACATCACGGCGAACCGATGGTTGCCGAAAGTATCGTTCGATCAGCTCGAATTCACCCAGCGCCACTTGGACCGACCCGAATCGTGGCGTCAAAGCCGCCCGGCCTGGTGGGCGGCAACTTCGGCCTGCCGAACCTTGTGAGCAACCTTGTCGAGGATGCCGTTGATATATTTGTGACTGTGGGCGGCTCCGAAGGCCTTGGCCAGATTGACGCCCTCATTGAGGGCCACGCGGTAGGGAACATCCGGGCGAAACATCAGTTCGTAGCAGCCGATCCGGAGCACCGCGCGTTCCACCGGATCGATCTCTTCGACACCGCGATCGCTGAACTCCACCAGCGCACGGTCGATTTCATCCAGCCGCGCGGGAATCGTATGCAGCAGTTCGCTGAAATATCCAGGATCAGCTTTGCCCAGACCATGTTCCTCCACAAACTGGCGCTCGATTTCGCTCAAATCCACATGCGTGATCTGCCACTGATAGAGGGCTTGCACGGCGTTGCGGCGCGCCATGGTGCGCGCGTTGGAAAGGCTCATGCCGACTCCATGGTGCGCAGCAGGTTGACCATTTCCAGCGCCGTCAGGGCCGCCTCGGCGCCCTTGTTGCCGGCCTTGGTGCCGGCCCGCTCGATGGCCTGCTCGATGGTGTCCACGGTCAGCACGCCGAACCCCACCGGGATGCCGTGCTGCAGGGAGACGCTGGACAAGCCCTTGACGCACTCGCCCGCCACATAATCGAAATGCGGGGTGGCGCCCCGGATCACCGCGCCGAGGGCCACCACGGCGTCATAGCGGCCGGTAGCGGCGGCTTTCTGCACCGCCAGCGGCAGCTCGTAGGCTCCCGGCGTCTTGGCGATGTGGATGTCCTCCTCGCGCACGCCGTGGCGCACCAGCGCATCCACCGCGCCGCCGACCAGATGGTCGACGATGAAGCTGTTGAAGCGGGAAGCGACCAGGCAGAACCGCGCGCCTTCGGCGAGCAGCTTGCCTTCGTAGGTTTTGGTCAGTGACATAAGGGTTCTCGCAGAACTATTCGAAAGAAACGTATTCGACCACTTCCAGATCGTATCCGGAAAGGCCCAGGTATTTTTTGGGCGCGCCCATCACCCGCAGCTTGCGGATTCCCAGATCCGCCAAAATCTGCGCGCCGGTGCCCGTGGTGCGCCAGTCGTCGCCGGAATCCGGCGGCACCTGCCGGTCGACGCCATGGTCCTCCATGCTGTAGCGGTGGATGCGCTCCACCAGGGACTTGGTGTCCTCCTCCTGGCGGATCACCACCAGCACGCCGCGGCCCTCGTCGGCGATGCGCTTCATGGCCACCCGCAATGGCAGGCTGGAGTCGTCGCGCTTGGCGCCGAACAGATCGCACAGCAGGTTGCGGCCGTGGACGCGGGTCAGTACCGGCTCGCCGTCGCTCACGTTGCCCATGGTCAGCGCCAGGTGAAGCTTAAAGTCGATCTGGTCCTGGTAGGCGTGCAACCGGAATCTGCCGTACTCCGTGGGGAAGTCGCAGGAGACGATGCGCTCGACCGTCTGCTCGTTCTGGATGCGGTAGTGGATGAGGTCGGTGATGGTGCCGATCTTGAGCCCATGCTGCAGGGCGAAGGCCTCCAGGTCGGCGCGCCGCGCCATGGA
>VEPB01000595.1 GCA_012026715.1 Methylococcaceae bacterium
ACGGACTGGTGCCGGGCCGGCTGACCGCGGCCCTGCGCGGAGAGCACGTCGGGACGATCATTCATACCGGCGCCCGCCCTGGCTGAGCTGCCATCGGAAAGTTGAAAAAGCCGCGTTGAAAGCCGAACTTGCAGGGAAACGGCTTTCGAACGGGGTAACGGCAGCACCCTTAACTTCAGAATGTCGTCCACCGGGGACTTCCTTCCCCGATTGACACCCTGTCCTCGCTACACCGTTGTGGCCATACGGATCCGGTTTCGCCCGTCCGTCCTGATTGGAGTATGCGTTAGGGGGAGTAAGTATCCCCCGGCAGAGCCGGGGGATCTCCCATTTGGTTTAGGACAGGCTAGACTTCTGTCGGCGCCCAACCAGCCCGGCACCAGCCAAGGCAGATCCCAGCAACCAGATCGCTGCCGGAACCGGAACCGGGGCTTGCTGGGTGATGGTCAGCGACAACGGCTTAGCGCCCATTGTTCCACCTGAGCCCAGGGAGTGCCCGGTCATGCACATGGTGGCTCCCATCAATCCGAGGCTCGTGCAATCTCCGTACACCAGCGCGTTCACATTGCTGGCCAAGACATTCGTCGGATCCAGGGGATTTACGTCCAGCGTGAAATAGGCGTTTTGATTACCCATGGTCATCATTCCCCCCGTCGTATATCCGCCTCCCATGAATACATCGGTGGTAGGCAACAGGAAGGTCGTAGCCTTTACACCGCCCGCGCCATCCGAACTCGAGGGCGTTAGCTGGTTGGTCAGATGCAGATTAGGTGCTGATTGCAGCACCGACATGGAAGAATTCATCCAGCCCGTCAGTCCTGAGATGGAGTGGGCCACCGTGTCCCAAGTAAAAGAGCCGGTGAACTCGGTATCATGACCGACTCCCAACTGGGGTTCATCAAATATGGCAGTTACGTCGTAAGTGACTTGACTGGCATGGGCGATGGGCATGCTGGCGAATGCCAATAATGAGGTCGCAAGTATAACTTTGGCTTTCATGGCTAATCTCTCTCTATTAAATGCTCCGAATCGGAAGCCGCTCGCATCTATCGCGCAAGGCCCTCTTCCGGATATATTATAAATACTACGAACAATTCCTTCCCGGAAAGCTCGATCCAGTTACCGAAACCATTCAATGGCCGGCAAGCCAGTCTGATCGTCATTTCCAGTCGATCAGCGCTGTTGTCGTATCCATACCACAGACCATCCTTAGTCAGTTTCTCCAAATTCAGCAGAGGATTGGTGTCAGTATTTCGTCAATTTGTTATATTGATTGGACCATCCCAGGATGGTCTGTCTCACATTCCGGCATGCACGCATTCTTAGTACAAGAAAAACAGCATTACCCACGACATATTAGATTACCCGGAATAATTCCTTGGGTGAAATAGCCAAGAGCTTGGAGAAACTAGAATAAAGCACGACAGTCGAGCAATGGGGCGTGGTTACCTTTTTCGCAGCCCATAACCTATGGTGTTGTCATTCTCCGCGGTTGAAAGCGGTGTAATCTTCGAAGCCAAAATCGAAATTTCTTGGATTGATGGGATACCGAAAAATGTGAATACCCACCTCCTGTCGATCGCCAAGTCAGCCGTCTGAATGATCGCGCATGAGATTGCTGCATCAGTCCAAAGGGCGTACAAATCTCGAAGACTGTGCATCGACTAATACACGCTCAGCGATGATGGTCTACGGCGGTAAATGAATCTCTCGGTGTCGGGATCATTGACAGCAAAAGTCGCGCCAAAGACATCTGAAAAGCCGTGATGCAGTTAACAGCTCCGCCAAGATCGGACTATTGCGCCGAAAACCTCCCTGGTGGGCAGTGTGTGATATCACGCACATTAACCTGAAAGGAACGGCAAACCGGTATTCTCGAGCCGGAGCCCTTCCAGGCATATGCGGATGACTTGCAGTTATCTAAAGATACCGAACTATTGCCTTGTTATTTGATTGCAAGAAATCAATGAATTGCATCATGAGCATCCAAAAGCAGATTATCTGAGGCAGATGACTGAGGCATATCACGCAGATTTAGGTTGCCATGTGCGTCAGGTGACACAGCCAAATATGAAAAGCCGCCCTGCTGGCGCGGCTAACGCTTTAGGACGGACACGGTTGAATCATGCGCCGCCACCTGGGCGATCGAACCGATCAAGCAAAACGGGGGCTAAATTCGAAGCCGTCGTAACGGCGGGGGCCGCTACACATCCCGCCCCGGCTACCGGCAGGGAGAAAGCGTCGGGCCCCATGGCCCGCGGATTATGGCCTTGAAACCGGGTGGTCTCTTCCTTCATCCCGCCCTTAGGGCCAGCTTTTCACAGAGGGAAAAGGGAAAGGGAGGCGGCCCTGGGCCGCAGGTTCTTGGGTTGTCGCTCGGATGAAAGCGGAGGAATACGTGGTTCTTAAACTGAAACAGAGATCTCAGCCGGCGCCGGTAGCCATTCCAGCCTCGATCAGGATGCCTGACGACCGGCCCTGGGCGCCTTGCCGTCTTGTTTACGGTCGTGGAGCGCGCTCCGTTGGCAGTGCGCATCTCCCTTCGATCGATCGGAACTGCTGCAGCCAAGATCATTGGAGCGATCACGCCCGGCTCCCTGAGCGATTCGCCAAGTCTCGTAAGCATGAGCCTTGTGCCGGAATCCGTTCACGGCACCGCCGCACGGCCAAAGTTGGACTGCTCGGCCTACGGCGATGAGAGGATTTTTGCCCGCCTTACTGCTGCCGGCGGTTCTGTTGTGCAGCTGCAGTACCGGGCCTGGAATCGGCAAACCAGCCTGGATTGCTGGCTTCACCTTGCTTCAGGTCAACGACACCTACAAGATCGAGGGACTGGAAAATGGCAGCAAGGGTGGTTTCGCCAGATTGCGGACATTGCGGCGCCAGTTGGAAGCGAGCGGTCGGCCGGTGCTGGTCCTCCACGCCGGCGATCTGCTGTTTCCTTCGGTGATGAGCAAGTATCTGATGGGGCGGCCGATGATTCAGACCCTAAACTTGCTGGACGGGGCGGCGGGCCGATTCGACCCGCTGCTGATCGCCACCTTCGGCAATCACGAATTCGATAGCCGTGATCCCGCCGTTTTGCTCGAGCGGGTGGGCGAATCGGAATTCGACTGGGTTTCCGCCAACGTCTACTTCCGGCCAACGCCAGAGGCGCCCGCCGCACCGTTTGGCGATCGCCTGAAGCAGGTGCGCGAGGCGGTGGTGCGAGAGCTGGACGGGGTCAAGGTGGGAGTCTTCGGACTCACCACCGACGCCCAGGAACGCGACTACATCCGTTACGATTATGCCGATCCTCTAGCGCGCTCCGCCGCCGTCCGCCGGGCGCTCGACCGGCTGCGCGATGCCGGTGCCCAGGTCATCGTCGCATTGACCCACCAGGATCTGGCAGAAGACGAGAAGCTGGCGGCCGAGTTTCCCGAGATTGATCTGATCGCCGGGGGCCACGAACATTTCCATATCGCCCGCAAAGTGGGGCGGACCTGGATCGGCAAGGCGGATTCCGATATTCAAAGTGCCATCGTCTGGGATATCCAGGTCGATGCGCGCGGCGTGGTTGGGGTGGAGCCTCGGAAGCTGGATGTCGGCGCCGAGATCGCGCCAGACCCGCTGCTGCGGGCGGAGGCGGACCGTAACCAGGATCTGCTCCGCCAAGCGATGCGCCAAGCGCGAGGTCACGCTGCGGACAACCTGGTGGGTCGCACGACAGTGTTGCTGGAAGGCGTCGAAACCGCGGTCCGCAGCCGGGAAACGGCTCTCGGGAATTTTCTCGCGGACGTCATCCGTACCCGGCTCGGCACTGATATCGGATTGATCAATGGTGGGGCCATTCGCATCAACGACAATATCCCTCCCGGCCCGATCACGGAACTGGACATGGAAGGAATCTTCTATTTCGACGACCGCTTGGTGGCCTTCCGCCTGAACGGATCCGAACTGCTGGAGATGCTGCGCAACTCGGTGTCGAAACGGCATTTGGGCGATGGCCGTTTCCTCCAGGTTTCCGGCCTCCGGTTCCGTTACCGCAATGTCGGCAGCACGTCAGTTCCCAACTACACCGTGGATGCCCGGGACGTGAAAGTGCTTCGCGGCGGACGCTTCGAGCCACTGCAGCTTAACCGGACGTACCGCGTCGGCAGCACCGATTTCATCTGGAAATCCGGTTACATCGACGGCTATCGGCGCTTTGCCGCAGGGAACGGGGGCAGCAGCCCGCCGCGGCTGGCGGGGCCGGATCTGGATTTCCGGCGGGCGGCGGAAGACATGTTCGACAAACTACCCAACCGCACGGTGACCACCACCGTCGAAGGGCGCATTACCGAAGCATCCGGGGCTCGCTGATCGTTTGGACGCTTCCCGCGCCGCGTGAAGGCAACGACATGCCGGGGCGGGCGAAGGCCGGGATGGATTTATTTCTCAGCGCGCTCCCGATCGACGGGTCAGTCTCGGCGGGGGGACGCCGGCAGGCACGCCCTGACACCTCCTGAATAGTCGGCCAGGCGTTGCCGCTGCCACGCCGCGTGGTTGACGGCGCGTTCGGCTGGAGATTTTGGTCGACCAAAGACCTGGGCAGAAAACCGGTTAGGTCACGGTCATCCAGCAGGAACACGCAGGGAGCCAGCGTCAGCAGGTTGAAGAAGGCGAAATTGCCGGTGATCAGGCTGGTTCCCTGCAGCAGCGCGAAACAGCCGGCTGCCCACAGCCGCGGACGGCGTGGCATCAGCACCCAGAACGGCACCACCAGCTCGATCCAGTA
This sequence comes from Methylococcaceae bacterium, assembly GCA_012026715.1. Taxonomy (GTDB): domain Bacteria; phylum Pseudomonadota; class Gammaproteobacteria; order Methylococcales; family Methylococcaceae; genus VEPB01. Next base: position 4,757 of record VEPB01000595.1, read on the forward strand.
CCGCGGCCGTCGCCGCTTGCAGCAGCCAGTCGGGCAGCGGGTAGGCATGCCAGGCGCCAAGGGGCTGGGCAGCGGTTGGGTTTCCAGGTGATGACCAAGGGCGCTCTGGTCGCCCCAACTGGGATCGCCGCTGGCGAGCTTTACCGCGCCGCCCATCAACATGAAGCGGAGCAGCAGCCAGCGGTACAGCCAGACCACGATGCGCGAGCCGGCGGTCAGAAACAGTGCCAGAAAACCGGACTCCAGCAATAGGCAGCGGTTTTGCCATGAACTTGGACAAAGGCCGGTGACAGTCGCTGATCATGGCGGGATAATGGCCGCGCTTGCCGGCTCGATTTCTGATTCGGCTGCAGCGAGGCAAGGGCATGCGTCTTCCGGACAAGGATCGTTTCAGTTTCCTGTCCGGCTCCGGACAGGTGTGCACTCCGCCATAGAGATGCCCATGGTGCCAGTCGACAGCGTCTCCCGCCCCGGAAAATCCGTCTGTATCACCAGCCGCCGCCCCGGAGAAGGCAAGACGTCGGTGACCCTTCGCCTGGCTGGCGCCTTGGCGCGGTCCGGCGCGCGGGTCGCTCTGGTCGATCTGGGAACCGGCGCCGAGCACAGCCTCACCGCCCGATTCGCGCCGTCGCCGCCCTCTGATAGCCCGCAACAAGAACCCTCGACGTTGCCCATCGCTCCCGGGATTGATCTGCTCTGGGCGCCGCAGCTTGGCCAATCGACTCTCGCCGACGACGTTGCGATCGCCGGTTTGGTTGAGTTGATGGAAGCCGTCAAACCGTCTTACGACCTGATTTTGCTGGACTGCAGTTCCGACGTCCTGGGTTGGTGCTACCCCTTGTGGCGTCATATGGATGCCGTGGTGGCGGTGGTGTGCCCGGAAACCATGACCCCGGACTTGGCATGGTCGGTGGCGGCCTGGATCGGCCATCCCGATATTTCCGCACTGTTCCTGCTCAACAAGGCCCGTCCGGGGCGTGACGACATCGGCCGATTGGAGGGAGTCGCCGCCGGTATCGGCCGGATGCGCTTCGGCGGGTCGCCCAAGGTGTTGGGTCAGGTGTTCCAGGAGGAGAGGCTGGTGGATTCAGCCGTCGCTACCGCTTTCGGAGAGCCTGAGGAGGGGGCCGACTCGGGGATGGAACGGATCGTCGGACAACTGAGGTCGGCCCTGGAACCGCCGCCACCGCCGCAACCGGCCATCGCTGAACCGGAACCGCCCTCGGCCGAAAGCGGCGCTGCCGGAGGACCCGGGCGGTTCATCCAGGAATTGGCGGAGGGCTTCGTCGCCGAAGGGGTGTTTCTCGCCCATGTGGGGCAGTTGCTTTCGGCCTACTGCGAAGGGCACGAACTAACGCGGAGCGAGGCCCTGCGACGATTGATCGAGCGGGAAGCCGAGGGGGACGATCCAGCGGATTTGGTCACCGGCCTGAACGCCTCGCCGGATTCTGCCGGATCCATCGAGCATGGGTTGGATCAGGCCTTGGAAAACCTGCCTCAAGATGCTTTGGTGAGCCTGGCAGGGAAGCTGGAGGAGGTCTATCGGCGGCGTTTCTCCCTGGACTTGCACGACCCTTTGGCGCAACTGATCGCGCAGATTGCCGGCGCCGACTACCGCAAGGAGCAGTTCGCCGCCCTGCAGCGGACCTTGCTGCGGGCGTTTACCCAGCGTTTCGGAAGGCCCTACCGGGATCTTCGGCGGGAAGGTCTCGAAGCGAGGCAGAATGCAGCCGAACGAAATCCTATCGCCGATAACGAGGCGGAGACATCCGCCCGGCAACCCCCGAGCCGGCGTCCAACCGAAGGAATCGTGGCGGCCGATGGCGACGGTATCGAGCCGGTCGTCGCCAAGCCGGTTGAACGAACTCAACCCGGTAGCACGGTGCGTAGCGTGCCTTCGGCCAGGACCGTCTGGCTCTTGGCAGCGGCGGTCGTGGCGTTGGCAGCGGGCGCGGCCGCGAAACGCTTCGTGGGGAAATTACCGGCACTTCAAATCACGGAATCGACCCCAGGGGTAATCGGCGAGATCTTTGCGCCGTCGGTCCCCGCCCCGGTCGTTCCGGCCGAGGCAGTGGCGAAGCCGGCGGAAGCCGTTCCGGTTGCCGAGACGGTCGCCGCCGCACCGCTACATTCATCCGAAGTGGATTCGGTTCAGGCCGACTCCGCCGCGCCGGAGGAAAAAACGCCGGCGGTGGTTCCCGCCAAGCCGGTGGGACTCGATCGCCTGCGCGTGGAAGTGCGGGAGGATTGCTGGATCCAGGTTGCCGACCGGCATGGGCGCAGACTCGGCAGCGATCTGTTGAAGATCGGCACGGTGCGCGATTACCAGGGGGCCGGTCCGCTGCAGGTGGCCCTGGGCAATGCCGGTGGAGTCAGCCTGCAGATCAATGATGTCCCCGTCGATATGAGCCGCTACCAGCGCCACCGCACCGCCAGACTGACCCTGCCCGAGCCCGGCCCGGTGCGCCGGGGCAGCCAGTAGCCGGACTCACACCAAGACCCGCTCGATCCCGCCCCGATTTGCCTGAGCCACGTACTCGGCCATCCAGTCGCTGCCGAGCATTTGCCTGGCGATCTCCACCACGATGTAGTCCGCTTCGAGATGATCGATGTCGTCCCGGTAGCGTTGCAGGCCTTGCAGACACGACGGGCAGGATGGCAGCACCTTTAGGTTGGCGCTGGTCCCGTCGGCTCGCTGCTGGGCGGCGTTGCGGGCCAATTCCACCTGCTTGCGGTAGCGGACCTGGGTGGAGATGTCGGGCCGGCTCACCGCCAGGGTACCGGATTCACCGCAACAGCGGTCCGACTTCAGCACGGCCGAACCGTCCGCCGGCCGCACCAGCGCCGCAACGGTCTTCATGGGATCCTGCAGTTTCATGGGGGTGTGGCAGGGATCGTGGTAGACGTAGCGCGTGCCGGCGATGCCGTCCAGCTGCAGCCCTTTCTCCAGCAGATATTCGTGGATGTCCATGAGACGGCAGCCCGGGAAAATCCGGTCGAACTCGTAGTCGGCCAATTGATCCAGGCAGGTTCCGCAGCTGACGATGACGGTCTTGATGTCGAGATAGTTGAGGGTATTGGCGACCCGGTGAAACAGCACCCGGTTGTCGGTGGTGATCTTGTCGGACTTGTCGAACTGGCCGCCGGCCCGCTGCGGAAAGCCGCAGCACAGGTAACCGGGCGGCAGCACGGTTTGTACCCCCAGATGGTACAGCATTGCCTGGGTGGCCAGGCCGACCTGGGAGAACAGACGCTCGGAGCCGCAACCGGGAAAATAAAACACGGCTTCGGTGTCGGCACGGGTCTTCTGCGGATCGCGGATCACCGGCACGACGTGGCCGTCTTCGATGTCCAGCAGGGCGCGGGCGGTTCGGGTCGGCAGTTTGCCGGGCATCTTCTTGTTGACGAAATGGATCACCTGTTCGGTGACTTTGGGTTTGCCCAGCGTCGCCGGCGGCTGGCGGGGCTGGGCCCGGGCGAATTTCCGCAACAGCGTGTGAGCCAGCCGCTGGCCCCGGTAGCCCCATTCGATCATCCCCAAGCGCATGGCCTTGACGGTGCCGGGATGGGTGGTGTTGAGGAATGCCAGAGCCAGGGACTTGGCCGGATTGAAGCTTTGCTTGCCCATCTTGCGCAGCAGGTTGCGCATGTTCATCGACACATTGCCGAAGTCGATGTCCACCGGGCAGGGCGTGTAGCACTTGTGGCAGACGGTGCAATGGTCGCCGACGTCTTCGAACTCCTTCCAATGGGTGATGGAGATGCCTCGCCGGGTCTGCTCCTCATACAGGAAGGCCTCGATCAACAGCGAGGTCGCCAGGATTTTGTTGCGCGGCGAGTAATTCAGATTGGCCTTGGGAACGTGGGTGGAACACACCGGCTTGCACTTGCCGCAGCGCAGACAATCCTTGACCGACTCCGAAATGGCGCCGATGTCGCTCTGCTGCATGATGATGGATTCATATCCCATCAGGCTGAAGGACGGGGTGTAGGCTGTCGCCAAGCCGCTGCCCGGCATGAGCTTGCCCTGATTGAAGCGTCCCTCCGGGTCGACCCGTTGCTTGTAGGCATGAAACGGCGCGACTTCCGCTTCGCTGAGGAATTCATACTTGGTGATGCCGATGCCGTGCTCCCCGGAGATCACTCCACCTAAGGAACGAGCCAGCGCCATGATGCGGGCCACAGCGGCGTTGGCTTCCTGCAGCATGGCGTAGTCGTCCGAATTGACCGGAAGGTTGGTGTGGACATTGCCGTCGCCGGCGTGCATGTGCAGGGCGACAAACACTCGACCGCGCAAGACTGACTTGTGAAGCGCTTCGATGCGTTCCACCAAGGGGCGGAAGTTGTCACCCTCGAAGATTTGCTGCAGCGGCGCCAGCAACTCGGTTTTCCAGGAGGCCCGGATGGAATGGTCCTGGAGCCTGTGGAACAGGGTTGGCGCGTCGGCGGTGTTGGTCAGCGGACCCGCCACGATGCCGAGTTCGCCGAAGCTGGGTTCGGCTTGCTCAAGGGACAGATCCAGATGATCGTGAGCCCATCGCCAGCGCTTGCGCACGGCGGCGACCAGATCGGCAGCCAGGGCCCGGCGGTCACCAACGAGTTCATCCCGGTTCACGTCGTCCTCGTAGGCGCGCAACGGCAGTTCGCCCCGCAATAATTCGGTGAGCGCATCGCATAGTTTCAGCTTGTTGCGCAGCGACAGTTCGATATTGAGGCGCTCGATGCCGTCGCAGTACTCACCCATGCGGGGCAGCGGAATGACCACGTCTTCGTTGATCTTGAAAGCATTGGTGTGGCGCGAGATGGCCGCGGTGCGGGCACGGTCGGCCCAGAAACTCTTGCGGGCGTCGGCACTGACCGCAACGAAGCCCTCGGCGCCGCGGGCGTTGCACAGTCTCACCACCTCCGCGACGGCCCGGGCCACGGCGGTATCGTCATCGCCCACCACGTCGCCCAGCAGGACCATTTTGGGCCGGCCATGGCGCTTGGCCTTGGTGGCGTAGCCCACCGCCCTCACATAGCGCTCGTCGAGATGCTCCAGGCCAGCCAACATCACCCGGCCGGCCCCTTCCTTGGGCAAGCCGTCGAGATAGTCACGGATGGCGACGATGGCCGGAACTGCTTCGCGGACCTGGGAGAAGAACTCCAGGCAGAAGGTGCGGGTATGGGCAGGCATTTCATGGAGGATCCAGCGTGCCGAGGTGATGATGCCGTCACAACCTTCCTTCTGAACGCCGGGGAGACCTCCCAGGAACTTGTCGGTGACGTCCTTGCCGAGACCGGTCTTGCGGAATTGGTCGCCCGGCAAGGTGAGAGTTTCCTCGCTGAGCAGACTCCTGCCATCGACATCGAGGCGCCGGAGACGGAAGCGGACCTGTTCCTGATCGTGAATTTTCCCGAGGTTGTGGTCGAGCCGTTCGACCTCCAGCCAGTTCCCGTCGGGTGTGACCATGCGCCAGGATGCCAGGTTATCCAGCGCCGTTCCCCACAGGACGGCCTTCTTGCCGCCGGCATTCATGGCGATATTGCCGCCGATGCAGGATGCATCGGCCGACGTGGGGTCACAGGCGAAGACCAACCCGGCTTGTTCTGCGATGTCCATGGCGCGGCGGGTCACCACTCCGGCGCCGGTAAACAGCGTGGCACAGCGCTGCAGGGCATCGGGCAACGCCACATCCCGCTCCACGGGGCCCATGTCCAGCAGTTTCTCGGTGTTGATGACGGCCGAATGGGGAGTTAGGGGCACCGCGCCGCCGGTATAGCCGGTGCCGCCGCCTCGGGGGACGATGGTCAAGCCCAGTTCTATGCAGTCGCGTACCAGACGGCCAACTTCCTCCTCGGACGACGGATACAGCACCACGAAAGGATACTCCACGCGCCAGTCGGTTGCGTCGGTCACATGGGCAACGCGGTTGAATCCATCAAAGCAGATATTGTCCCGACGGGTATGGCGCGACAACAGGGCCGTCGCGCGCCGACGCAATTTCCGGGTCGCCTCGAAATGGGCGGCGAATTCGGATACCGCCCCGTGGGCCGCGTCCAGCAGTTGGGCAACTTTGGCCGCAACCTCCGGGTGGTTCCGGACGACGTCCTCGCGCCTGGATTCGATCTGGCGCAGGCGGTGCCGCAATGCTTCGAGGAGTGCCTGACGGCGGCTACGGTTGTTCAGTAGGTCGTCTTCGAGGTAGGGGTTGCGCCGTACCGCCCAGATATCGCCGAGGACCTCATACAGCATGCGGGCGGATCGGCCGGTGACCCGCTCGCCCCGCAGGCTATCGATGATGCTCCAAACGTCTTCTCCCAGGAGGCGAATGACGATTTCGCGATCCGAGTAAGAGGTGTAGTTGTAAGGAATCTCGCGCAACCGGAGCGAAAGGGTATCGGCTGGGGGCGTTGGCACGGGAAGGGCAGCAGACATGGCGAAATCGGTCGGATTTAGACAGAGGGGATGATTCTAGCGCCGGCGACAGTCGGGGAATATGAAAACGGCATTCAATGCAGCGTTGTTCAGTTTCACCACGTATCGAGGCATAAATGAACTGACTTGTCTACCCCTGAAAATGGTGAATATTTCACAACGGGCTCGGTACTCCTTCACTGCACCGGTTGCGTCAGCTCGATAGCATGTCATCAACATGACAGGGGGTGTGCCATGACCTACAAGAGCATCGTATTTTGGGGCGGCTTGATCGTATTGGACTCTTTACTGTTCTTGGGGTTGCCGGAACCTGCGGAAACGACGGCGATGCAGCAGCGATTGGAGCCGATTCATTGTTGGGAGGGCGTCAATGACGGGCGCCAGGTGGCCGTCGCCAGGGATATTGGGACCGTCACCGACCCCTGCAAGCCGGCAAGCGCGAGCGAAGAAACAGAGCAATCCATGCAGCCCCAGTTATGGAAACCGGAGCTCCATTCGGCTCCGGCCTACAGTCCCAATCTTCAGGTCGATATTTCAATCCAGCAGGCGATCTGAAGATCAGCCGCGGTACCTCAAGGGAATCCGGCAATGACGCTGGGTACTTCGAAGGAACGGCCGGACAGCGCCGCCGCCGGAAGTGACGGTGCTGTCCTATTGCGCAAGGCGCAGGGACTTGTGGATACCATGACGGTCGATGACAATGTGTTCGCCCCAATCGAACCGCCGGAACCGGCGGCAATCGCGTTTCCGGAACTGCGGACCAAATTGCGCGTGCACCAAGATATCCTCGCATCCCTCAAGATCATTCCATTTCTCAGCGAAATTGCCGATGCGGTCCTGGCAAAGCTGGCCGAGGGCGCAGTCGTCAAGAATTTTCCCAAAAACGTCGTGATCATCAACGAGGGCGACGAGGCCGGACCGCTGTTCATCCTCTTGTCCGGCAAGGTGCGGGTGTTCCTGAGCAATCAGGAAGGACGGACGGTCATTCTGTCCGAGCAGCGCGCCGGTTCCTATCTCGGAGAGTTGAGCCTGCTCGATCACGAACCACGCTCCGCCTCGGTGATGACCCTGGAACCCACCACCTGTGCGCTCATTCCCAAACAGGTCTTTACCGACTGGGTCAGAGACTATCCCGAGGATGCGGGGCTGGCAATGATTCGCGGCCTAACCAAGCGGATCCGGATGCTCACCGACAACGTGCGCAGTCTCGCGCTGTCAGACGTCTACGGCCGTCTGGTGAAGGTGCTGCAGGATTTAGCCGTCGCTGACCCGGAGCGTGAAGGCGAGTGGCTGGTGGAGGGCAAGTTCAGTCACCAGGAACTTGCGAATCTGGTGGGAGCCTCTCGAGAGATGGTCAGTCGCATCCTCAAGGATTTGACCAAGGGCGGCTACGTGATCAACGAAGGCAAGAAGATCCGCATCTTGAAACGACTACCGGCATCCTGGTAGTCCGTCCTAATTCGCTCGCACCCTTCCACGTCCGTGACGAAAGCCACGCGAGTTGGGCTTTGCGCCACGCCGAGTTGGCTCCTGCATCTCCCAGCGTTCTCAGCCTCTGAATCGAAAGGCGCCGGCTTCTACGTCAGATCCAGTGAGTCTGGGCGCTTAACCCTTCGTTTGAGCCGCGCACCGCAATCCTGCAGCCGAAGCAAGGGTCGGTAACATCTCCGGCACCGATTCAGGCAGCTTGCCGGTGAATCGCAATAACCGAAGTTGGTTTTTACCTCAACCGCCCACCGGGCCTTTGTAGTGAGGCGGCTGAGCCGAACAGCGATTCAATGATCGATCGGGCTGAAACAAAAAAGGAGACGCTCTACGAGCGTCTCCTTTTCGGAGGTGGATATCAGCGAAAGGCTTAGAAGCTCAACCACCCGGAACCGAAGGCACTGGCGAACACCAGGCTCACGATGCTCATCAGTTTGATCAGGATGTTGAGCGACGGACCACTGGTGTCCTTGAAGGGATCTCCCACGGTGTCACCGACCACGGCTGCCTTGTGGGAATCGGAACCCTTGCCGCCGTACTTGCCGGTTTCGATCCACTTCTTGGCGTTGTCCCAGGCACCGCCGGCATTGGCCATCATCACCGCCAGCAGGAAGCCGGACGCGGTGGTGCCCACCAGCAACCCGGCGAGAGCCTCTTTGCCGAGAATGAAGCCGGTCGCCAGCGGAACGACCACCGCCAGGGTGCCGGGCAGCATCATCTGACGCAAGGCGCCTTCGGTACTGATGCCGACGCAGGCGCGGTAGTCCGGCTTGGCGGTGCCTTCCATCAGGCCGGGAATTTCCTTGAACTGACGGCGAACCTCCAGCACGATGTCGTGGGCGGCCTTGCCGACCGCGGTCATGGTCAAGGCCGAGAA
>VEPB01000366.1 GCA_012026715.1 Methylococcaceae bacterium
CCCGCATACCCAGGGTGCCGGCCAGAATGCCGGCGAGGCCGGCAAACAGGACCGGTTGGCGGGGGGATACGACGCCTATTGGCGGCAGGGGACCAGTTCCGTTTGTTCGCATACCGTGACTCCCAAGGGAGGATCGCCGCGGCTCGCCTCGCAAGGCGACCGGCTCTTACGCGATCCAGCCCGATCCATTATAGGCGTTGCTGATTTCATCAAGGAGGTGAAGCCGCGATGGAAGTTGGCGGAGCGTCGAGGAGGGCCTAATATTCGCTCGAATCCCTCCCATTTTATAGGGTTGAGACTGTGCCAGTCGATCGCAGGTTTCTATCGGTTTTGTGTCTCTGGATCGGCTTGGCGTGGTACAGCCCTGCGGACTTGGCCGGAGAAAATGGCGGCACCAATTACCTGCCGGGCTTTTACGGCGATTTCGGCATGGCCGTGATGCCGGAGCGGGGGACTTTCCTCAACAATTTCATGGCCGCAACGGTCGATCGGGCCGGCGAGTATCCAGCCGGATTCGAAATGCCGGGCATCCTCCACGTGACCGAACAGCAGCTGCTGGGGGGGCGCTACCTCGTGGGTTTTTATCCGGCGCTGGCGGGGCTGGGCGATCCGAAAACCGGGCGGTTCGGCCTGGCCGATTCCTATCTGATCCCGGCCGCGCTCAACTGGCGCTGGGGCCGGCTCACCGCGCTGGCCTACGAGGGCATCATTGCGCCCACCGGTCGCTACCGCAAGGGCGAACTCAACGCGGGGCGCAATCTGTGGACCTTCGACCACATTCTGTCGCTCACCTATGCGCTGCCCTATCAATGGGAGGTGTCGGCGACCTTCGGCTATATGAACAATCTGCGAAACCCGGCGACCCGTTACCTAAGCGGCGACGAATTTCACTTTGACTACCTGGTTGGCTATTACCTCCGGCCCGAGGTCGGTTTGGGCATCGCCGGTTCCTGGTACCGGCAGACTACCGCCGATCGGGCGCCGGCCGGTGTCGAGACGGCCGCCCTGGGCGAGGCCGCGACCATCGGTCCGGTGTTGATGGTGGCGCCGCGGCTGGGCGGACGCGAGGTGACGCTGTCGCGCAAATGGCTGCACGAGTTCAACGTGAGCGGCCGACCGCCCGGCGACTACTGGGTGTGGCGGGCGTTCATGGCGTTCTGAACTATTCTTCATCGGCACCGCGTGTAAGGAGTCCGGTGAGGGACGACGGGGTGACGGGGCGGAACCGATAACGAGGTCAGCGAGACGATGGCAACCGGATCAGAGCGCGCAGGAAATGCCATGGGGTGGTAGCCTGCCTCGGCGTTGGCGGCGGGGATGGGCGCGCGCGGGCCCGGCGAGGAGCTCGAGCGGCTGCCTCTGGGCCGGCTGGTGGAGGTTGCCAATCTGGAAGACCTGGCCAATCTGGTCGTCACCGGGACCAAGCTCCCCCAGGCCGCCGAGACCGTCACCCAGAATAGCTCGGAGCTGCGCGCCGACGATCTTGAACGCCACCCCCTCTACAACCGCAATATCGCCGAGTTTATGCGCTACAGCTCGGGTCAGTTCGTCAACGTGCTGTCGCGCAACGACGCCAACTGGGGCTCCTATGCCGGGCTCGGGCCCAAGTACAACAGTTATCTGCTGGATGGCCTGCCGATCGATTCCTTTGTCGACCCGATGAGCCTGGATCCCTGGGCCTTCGAGCGCATCGAGGTGTACAAGGGGCCGGCGGCGGTGATGTATTCCAATTACCTGACCATGGATTTCGCCGGCAACGAGAGTCCCCTGGCGGGCACCACCAACCTGGTGTTGAAGGACCGCATCGACCAGACCCGCAGCCGCGTGCAGCTGGGCTACGGTTCCTACGACACCGTGGCGGGACGGGCCTATCACCAGGGCCGGGCGGGCGATCTGAGCTATTTCGCCGGCGCGTCGGAGGAGGTGTCGTCCTATACCCGTTACGGGACTGCCGACTCCGGCCTGTATACCCTGGATCACCCCCAGTACGAAAAAACCAAGTTTTACGGCAAGGCCAGCTATGCCTTCGGCCGCCCCGACCACACCCTGTCGGTGTTTGCCCACTTCACGAAGCATGACGGCGATCTCGGTCGGCCGAACCGCGACTTTTCCCACGATTACGGCACCGTCAACGTGGCATACGACAATCGCCTGAGTGACGCCTGGCATCTGCAGTTCAAGATCGGCGAGCGCTATTACCAGCGCAAGTTCGGCAACGACGGCTGGCCCAGCAATAGGACCCTGGCCCTGACCCTGGCCGAGACGACCCGTCAGCGCATCCTGCCGGTGGATTTCACCGTCAATTTTCGGCATTGGGGACAATCCTGGCTCACCGCCGGGGTCGATTACCAGTCGGTGGACTACCGCACCATCAACCGCTCGCCGGCGGGTGTGGCCCGGGTCGAAAACAGCGCGGAGGCCGAATCGGTCGGACTCTATCTGCAGGAGAAGATCGTCTGGCACGACTGGGTGTTGCGCGCAGGGGTGCGCCACAACAGCCTGGAGCATCGCTATGACCTGCTGGGCGGCCAACGCCCGGCGCTCGATCGCAAGCACTGGGACGCCACCCTGTGGAGCGCCGGGTTGCGCTACAACCTCACCCCCGAACTGGCGCTGTATGCCAATGCCGGTTCCAGCTTCATGGCGCCCACCGCCAAGCAGATCGGCGGCACCGTGGCGGCGCCGACCGACGAGGGTAATCTGCCCAATCCGTCGCTGCGGCCCGAGTCCGGCCTCGGCAAGGATCTCGGGATCGACTGGCGTCCGACCCGCACGCTGAGCCTGGGAGCGCGCGCCTTCCACAACGAAATCTCCTCGGCCATCGTCGACAATGTGCTCAGCACCCAACCGTCGCAGGCCATCGCCGTCAATGCCGGCTCCGTCACCGCCATGGGGCTGGAACTGGACCTGCGCCACGCGCCGCTGGAACGCTTTCAGTGGTTCGCCAACCTCACCCTGAATCACAGCCGGGTCAGCAACCCGGCCCAGCCGGATCAGGATGGCAGCGCCGTGCCTTTCGTTCCGGAGCAGCTCGCCAACCTGGGTTTCACCGCGCGGCTGCCCGGCGAACTGATCGCCTCGCCCTACCTCCATTGGGTCGGCCGCTACTGGGACAGTACCTCGCAGCGCAGCCGGCGGGCTTTCGGCGACTACGCGCTGCTCAACCTGCGGCTGCAGCGCCAGATGATGCGATATGGCGGGGCGAGCGTGGATCTGACCCTGGACCTCAACAATCTGGGCAATCGTCGCTTCGACATGCCCTTCGATTTCCGCGATCCCGGCTTCAACGCCTTCGCCGCGGTGGACGTGCGGTTTTGACCGCCGTTCCCAGCGTCCGGTCTTGGGTTCGGCTCGGCCGCGCCGTTGTTGCGTTGGCCGCTTTGGCCGTATCCGCCGGCGCCATGGCGGAGGATTTGGAGGCCAAGGTCAAATCGGCCTATCTGTTTCATCTGGTCAAGTTCGTCGAATGGCCGGAACTGCCTCCCACCGAATTGAGGCTGTGCGTGTTGGGGGATGGCGCGGTAGGCTCGCAACTCAGCGAACTGGCGGGCCGACCGGCCAAGAATCGAAGCCTGGTGGTGGCGGTCGATCCGGAGGCCGGTCCAGCCGGTTGCCAGTTGCTGTTCATCGGTCGCGCGCGGTCCGGCGCCGAAGGGCTGCTGGAACGGCTGCGCGGTTCGCCGGTGTTGACGGTCGGTGATCGGGACGGTTTCGTCGCCAGTGGCGGTATCGTCGGATTCTATAGCGAGGGCGGCCGCATCAAACTGGAGATCGATCCGGAAGCGGCGCGCACGGCGGGTTTGCGCATCAGCGGCAAGCTCATGGAACTGGCCCGCCCGGTGGCACCGCACTGAGGTAATCCGTCATGCATCGTCTCCCCATCAAGACCAAACTGGTGCTGATGATCGTGCTGATCGCGGTGGCCGCCTTGCTGATTCAGGCGGGCAGCTTCGTAGCTTTTGAACGGATGCGCATTCAGCAGGAGATGGTCCGCGATCTGTCCTCCCTGGCCCGCATCATCGCAGACCGCAGCACCGCGGCGCTGGCTTTCGGCGATGAACAGATGGCGCTGGAAACCCTGTCGGCTTTGCGCATCAAGCGGTCGGTGACCGCGGCCTGCATTTACGACGGTTCCGGCAAGGTGTTCGCCCGTTACGACAGCGGCGAGGAGCGGCCCTTTGCATTTCCCCCGGGCAGTCCGGCCAGTGCGGCATTGTGGGAGGGCAATTATCTCCATCTGACCGAGCCGGTTCTGGTGGACGGTGCGCCGACGGGAGCCGTTTTCATCCGCGCGGGATCCCACGAACTGGATCTGCTGTGGCAGAACTATCTGCTGTTCGCCGGTTTGATCGCTTTCGGCACCAGCCTGATGGCACTGCTGGCGGCGGCCCGCTGGCAGCGGGTGATCTCGCGCCCCATGGAGGATCTCACCGAAATCGCCCGGACCATCTCCGTTGCCAAGGACTACAGCATCCGCGCCACGCCCCGCAGCGACGACGAGCTGGGCGTGCTGGTGCGGGCCTTCAACGGGATGCTGGAAACCATCGAGCAGCGCGACGAAGAACTGCAACGGGCCAATCGGCTGCTGGCCCAGCGCGAGGACCAACTGCGGCAAGCCAATGAGGCCCTCGAGGTGGGGATCGCCGACCGCACCGCCGAGCTGCAGGCGTTGTTCGATTCGGCCAGCGTGGGCATCGTGTTGCTGAAGGACCGGGTCATCGTGCGCTGCAACCGGCGGATGGACGAGATGTTCGGCTATGCGCCCGGTGAGCAGGTCGGTCAGCCAACCCGGATCTACTACGCCGACGAGGAGTCCTGGGCGATCGCCGGCCGGGAAATCTACAAAGCCATTTGGAGCGGCGACACCACCGTGCGCGAGCAGATCATGGTGCGCAAGGACCGCAGCGCCTTCCTGGCGCGGGTGGCGTCGCGGGCGGTCGACGTGGCCAATCCCGGCCGCGGCATGGTGGCGGTGGTGGAGGACATCACCGACGAGCGGGCGGCCCTGGAGGAAATCCAGCAGGCTCGGGCGCTGGCCGAGGAAGCGACCCGCATGAAATCCCAGTTCCTGGCCAACATGAGCCACGAGATCCGCACCCCCATGAACGCCATCCTGGGCATGCTCTATCTGGCGCTGAAGAGCGATCCGCCGCCGGTTTTGCGCAACCATCTCAGCAAGGCCCAGAACGCCGCCCACTCCCTGTTGGGGATCATCAACGACGTGCTGGACTTCTCCAAGATCGAGGCCGGCAAGCTGGAGGTGGAGCGGGTCGAGTTCGGCCTGGACGGCGTGCTGGAACAGCTCACCGACGCGCTCGGCCTGCAGGCCGAACACAAGGGCGTCGAATTCCTGATCCGCTACGACGTCGGCATTCCGCCGGTGCTGATCGGCGATCCGCTGCGGCTGGGCCAGGTGCTGATCAACCTGTGCGGAAACGCCCTCAAGTTCACCGAGCACGGCGAAGTGGAACTGTCGTTCCGCAGCCTCAACAGCGACGACTCCGGCGTGACGCTGCAGGTTTCCATACGCGACACCGGGATCGGCATGACGGCCGACACCCAGGGCCGATTGTTCGAAAAATTCACCCAGGCCGATCAGTCCACCACCCGGCGGTTCGGCGGCACCGGCCTGGGGCTGGCCATCTGCAAGCATCTGGTGGAGTTGATGGGGGGGCGCATCTGGGTGGAGGATTCCCAGCCCGGCCGCGGCACGACCATCTGCTTTACCGCACGCTTCGAGATTGCCCGTCACGCGCAGGCGCGCCGGCGTGAATTGCTGGAACAGGCCGGGCCCTTGCTCGAGGGGATTCGGGTGCTGGTGGTGGACGACAACGAGGTGGCGCGGGAAATCCTGGCGGAGATGCTGCGCTATCTCCACCTGGATGTGAGCCTCGCGGCCAATGGCCCGGCCGCCCTGAGTCTGCTGGAGGCGCCGGGCGGCGAGCCCTATGATCTGGTGCTGATGGACTGGCGCATGCCCGGCATGACCGGCGACGAGGCCACCCGGCGGATCTCCGGCAGCCCGGCGATTTCGCGCCGGCCGAAGGTAATCCTGGTGACCGCCTACGGCCGCGAGGACGTGATCCGGCTGGCGGAGCAGGCCGGGGTCAACGGTGTCTTGATCAAGCCGGTCACGCCCTCCACCCTGCTGGATACCATACTCTCCGTGCTGGGGCGGGGGCGGGTGTTGGAAGCCAATGGCAGGAAGGGAATCGAACCGGTCGCGGATTCCGCCGATTGTGCCGGCGCCCGCCTGCTGCTGGTCGAGGACAACGACATTAACCGGGAATTCGCGGTGGAGTTGCTGCTCAGCATGAATGCCGAGGTGGATCAGGCGACGACCGGCGAAGAGGCCGTGGCGGCGGTACAGCGCGAACATTACGATGCCGTGCTGATGGATATCCAGATGCCGGTGCTGGACGGGCTGGAGGCCGCCCGGCAGATCCGCGAACTGGGCCGGCATCCCGGCAACGAATGGCTGGCGGTCATGCCCATCATCGCCATGACCGCGCTGGCCATGGCGGCAGATGCCGAAAAGTCGCGAGCGGCCGGTATGAATGACCATGTCACCAAGCCCATCGACCCGCAACGTCTGGCGGCTACTTTGGCGCGTTGGCTCAAGATCGCGCCGCGCCGCGCCGCGCTCGATCGGGTGGCGGAGCCGCCGCCCGCCGCACCGGCTCCGGCGCTGCCGGAGCTGGCCAGTCTCAACGTCGCCGAGGGCATCCGCCGCATCGGTGGCCGTGCCGATGCCTACCGACGCCAGCTGGAACGGTTCGCCACCCATTACCGGGGCGCCGTGGCCGAGCTGCAGAGACAGGTGAGCGAACACGGGCCGGCATCTGCCGAGAGCTATTGTCACACGCTCAAGGGCGTGACCGGAAACCTGGGAGCCCAGGCGTTTTATCAGGCGCTCGCCGCGCTGGATATTCGCCTCAAGCAGGGTCTGGAGCCGGATTCGGACCATTGGGAGCTGCTGGAGGAAAAGCTCCGGGAGCTGCTGGAGGATATCGACGGCCTGGCTAAGGAGTCGGTGGACCGGCCGGCTGACGCCAACGGCGCGCCGGCGTCCAGCCTGCGGCTGCAGGAGTTGGCGGCGGTCCTGGCCGATGCCCTCCACAACGACTTGGGGGCCGCCGAAGCCGCGCTCAAGGCCTTGCGCGCCGGAGTGGCGGGCGGCCCCCGGGCCGAAGCCGTGGCAACCATCGCGGCGCTGGTGGACAAGTTTGAGATCGATCGGGCGCTGGAAGCCTTGGAGCGTCTGCAGCTAACGTTGTCGCAACCCAATGATTGAGCGGATCCCGAACAGACCGTAACCCCATGGCCGAATTCCGCAACGACAAGCCCCGTGTCCTCATCGTCGACGACGTCAACGAGAACCTCCACGCGCTGATGAACATCCTGCGGGAGGACTACGCCATCCTGGCCGCGACCGCCGGAGAAAAGGCGCTGGAACTGGCCGCCCGGGCGCCGCAGCCGGATGCCGTCCTGCTGGACATCAAAATGCCGGGCATGGACGGCTACGAGGTGCTGCGGCGGCTCAAGGCGGAGCCGACTACCGCCGAAATTCCCGTCATCTTCGTCACGGCACTGACCGAATCCTCCGAGGAGGCCCATGGTCTGGCGCTGGGCGCCGCGGACTATGTCACCAAGCCGGTCAATCCCGATTTGGTTCGACTGCGGGTACGCACCCAGCTGGAATTGCGCCGCTATCGGCGCAAGCCGGCGGTGCCGGGCAACGGCGCGCAGCGGCCGACCCTGCTGGTGGTCGACGACGTTCCCGAGAACATCCACGAATTGGTGGACGCGCTCAAGGAGGACTACCGCATTCTGGTGGCGGCCAATGGGCTCCGGGCCATCGAACTGGTGCAGGGGGCGATGCCTCCCGATCTGGTGCTGCTCGACATCGTCATGCCGGAAATGGACGGTTATGAGGTGTGCCGCCGTATCAAGGCGTCCCCTGAGGGCAGCCGGATCCCGGTGATCTTCGTCAGCGTGGTGGACGGTTCTTTGGATAAGATCCGGGGGTTTACCATCGGCGCGGCGGACTATGTCACCAAGCCGTTCGACATCGACGAGGTGCGGGCCCGGGTCCGTACTCACCTGGAATTGAGCCGGTTCCAGCGTCACCTCGAGCACTTGGTGGCGGAGCGTACCGCCGCGCTGGAGGAAAGCCGGGAAAAGTACCGGGTGCTGGCGGAATATTCGCCCAATTGGGAGTACTGGCTGGCCCCCGATGGCCAGTACCTGTACGTGGCGCCGGCCTGCGCGGCCGTTTCCGGCTATACCCCGGATGAATTTCTGGTCGACTCGGGGTTGATGCAACGCATCGTCGTGGCGGACGACCGCTTGCTCTGGGA
This sequence comes from Methylococcaceae bacterium, assembly GCA_012026715.1. Taxonomy (GTDB): domain Bacteria; phylum Pseudomonadota; class Gammaproteobacteria; order Methylococcales; family Methylococcaceae; genus VEPB01. The sequence continues at coordinate 8,361 of VEPB01000366.1, forward strand.
TGGGCAGCGGGCGGCTGCGACGCAGACCCGGGAGACTCCACCGGGTCCCCTGACGTTCCGGATCCGCACGCGCAGCGGCGAGTTGCGCTGGATCGAGCACGAATGCCAAGCGGTCGTCGATGCCAGCGGCGGCTGCCTCGGCTCGCGCGGTACCCATCGCGACGTGACCGCGCGGATTCAGGCGGAAGAGCGGGTGCAACTGGCGGCCACGGTGTTCGAGCATTCCGCCGAGGCGGTGGTGATCACCGACGCCGCTAACAACATCCTCACCGTCAACCGCGCTTTCGTCGAGATCACCGGTTACCGGGCCGAGGAGGTGGCGGGCCAGAATCCGCGGCTGTTGAAATCGGGGCGTCATGACAGCGAGTTTTACCGGGCGATGTGGTCGGAATTGCTGGCAGGGGGCAGCTGGCGCGGCGAGATCTGGAACCGCCGCAAGGATGGCAGCGTCTACCCGGGGCTCGCCAGCATCAGCATCATCCGCGACGGCCAGGGAAGGGTGACCCATCACATTCAGGTGTTTTCCGACCTCAGCCACCTCAAGCGCACCGAGGAGAAGCTGGATTTCCTGGCGAACCACGATCCGCTCACCGGCTTGCCCAATCGCACCCTCTTCCATGAGCTGCTCAGTTACGCGATCCAGCAGGCCGAGCGGGGATCGGAGCTGTTCGCGCTGATGAGTCTGGATCTGGATGGGGTCAACTTCGTCAACGACAGCTACGGCCACGGTTTTGGCGATCGTCTGCTGATCGCGGTCGCGGCCCGCCTGGACGGGATGCGGCGCTCCAAGGAAGTGTTGTCGCGCAGCGGCGGCGACCAATTCAACCTGATCCTGGACGATATCGCCAGTCCCCAGGAGGCCGGATTTACCGCGCAACGGCTGATCGAGGCCTTGAACGAGCCGTTCTCCGTGGAGGGCCAGACCGTCTTCATCGGGGCCCGCGCGGGACTGGCGCTTTATCCCACCGATGGCTCCGATGCCGAAACCCTGCAGCGCAACGCCGACACGGCGCTGAACCGCGCCAAGTTACAGGGGCGAGGCAGTCTGAGTTTCTTTTCTCCCGAGATGACGACCCGTGCGCAGGTCCGGCTCAGCCTGGAATCGGAACTGCGCCGAGCCATGGAGAATGGCGAGCTGAGAGTCTATTACCAGCCTCAAGTTAGCTTGGCCGACGGCCGCATCACCGGGCTGGAAGCCCTGCTGCGCTGGCAGCAC